>NZ_MDTU01000001.1:933297-952615 GCF_001720395.1 Piscirickettsia litoralis | reverse complement strand
ATTTTAATGGATTAAATATAGGTTTTCATACTTTTAAATATGATAGCCAAGGCGGAACGGTAGCAAGACCTGTGTTGGCATATAGTGCAGACGGTGGAGGGTCAAAAGGAAATTTTGTTGGACGGAGAATTGATCGTCGTTGTGATCACTTTACCTTTGGGGGTGACTCGGATTATCAAGGAGCGAGTAATGGACCGAAGAGCTTGTCACGCAACTTCATGGATAAATTTCCAAGGGTGCCGGTTTCGTTTGAATTTGGTAATCATGAGCGCGATGTAGAAGGTAGTAAGACTGGGAATACTGACCAAATCGAGTATATCGCTCGGGAATTACCTTTACAGAGCGAAGGCCGCTTTGTAACACATGATGTAAAAGATGGCATCGCCGCCCCTTTTGTTGATATTTTCGAAGATCAGTCACGTTACAATAAACCTTTTATTATCTTGCATATCGATAGTGATATTTTACCGTGCAATCCTTCTTACCAGAAGGAAGTTCGCGATCTGATTAACCAGTTTCAGGGTCAATATAGTCAAAAATGTGACATTGTTATTAGTCTGCACCATGCACCCGAAACTTATAATGCGCGTAGAACAAAAAACTCTGATGCTAAGAAATATTTAGGGCATTTAGCAAAAATAGGTGTAATTACTGAAAAGGAGAAGCAGGAAAAACTGGAAGGCTTGAGTGAATGGCGGGTTGACCCAAGTAAACCGAATGCTGTTGCGTCTGGTGTTTGGAATCAAATGGTTTCGGACAGCCTGAAAGATATTTATAAGCAAGTGCGGAAGCAAAATGAAGGTCAACTTCGGGTCATTGCCACTCAAAGTGGGCATGATCACTTTGCTCATGTTTCAGTTCAAAAAAATCAGCCTATCTCAATTATGCAAGGCAATGGTTCTCAGGAGGGGTTCAATAATCCGTTTCAACAGATTGGTCTTGGGAAGTCTCAGCATATTAGCTCAAAATATGCTCGATCAGGTCAACGTAAAGGCAAGCTTTTCGGTGTTGATCAATATCGTCGACAAGATGATGCGGCGTACTTGCGTCTAGGTTATGGTGAATGGAGCTGGAATGAGCTAGGTGAGCCAGTTTATACGCAATTGCGATTTCCGTCCTCTACGCCCAGCGATGATGGGAGGCTTATTCCAAATACGAAAACTGTTTTTCATGAAGATGGCAGTTTAGATATTTATGATTATGTAAATCATGAGCATTGTCGAGTGACTCAGAAAAAGATCGATTCACAGCAAAAAAGTCAATTTGATGTTGATGAAGAAGAGCAAGGCACGCGCTACATTAATAAATCAGAATTTGTGGAGACTTTGAAAGGGCGAAAGGTTGCAAAGATACTGGTGCCTAGAATAAGAGATTTGAGAAAATTAGCAGAAAAGGCAATAACTGGGTACAGTTCGGTTAATGGTAGTGGTGGTGATCCTGGGCGCGATTTATTGGCGCAAGCCGAGGCTTTGGGTTCTCTATCAGCATTATTGGAGGGGTTGATATATTTAAAGCCTCCTAGGGAGTATCAGTCTGTTGTTATAAATGCATGTCATAGTGGACAAATCACTATCCAAGAAGCGTTGAAGTTGAATAGATTGGCATATGGTTTAAACCAACTGAAAACAATGGACTCTGGTCGTTTTGATAAGATTGTATATGATGAATACAACCAAGAAAAGGGTCGGAGAAGAAAAGTGTTTGACACAGCCACCGAGACAATCTCACAGTTAAGAAAAATTCCGAAGATAGAGGGGCGTATTTATAAAAAGGATGTTGAGTTTGTGCTAAAGCTTAGAGATAAGCGCAGTTATTTATGCATAAACCCACTGCAAAGGAGAGGGACTAATAAAAACTCTGAGACATTGTTTAAAAATCAACTGGAGGCCAATGATGAACGTCATAGTGCAACGGAAAAAGCTATTGGTAAGCTTGGAGTTGCGTTCGGTTAAGAAATAGTTCTTTTTCTTTAAATTTGAAAAAAGGGAGTTTAACGGTAGTGTAAAATGGATTAGTTCTGATTTGATCTGACATTTGCTTGAAAAAGCTCATTCGATGCGAGCCAGGGAGCGCCAAGCGCGGGGTGAGTATTCCGAGGTAGGCTCGGATTTTTAGCAGAGCGGAGTGACGTAGGGCCTTTAGGTCCGGAGTCGGCGGAACGAGTGTCTAAAAATCTATACGAGCCGTAGAGTCATCTGAGAGCGAGATGCGGAGTGTGCCGAATTAAGGCACGGAGCGTCTCGTGACGGGGACGGCCGAGGCATTATAGTCGTCGCGTTTTGCGAGGCGATTTTGCACCATGGAAGTGCAAAATACCTACCGAGGTAGCGACGCTTCCGTAATACGCGATTGATGTTCTTAGAGATGACGGTGGCGGATCAGGTTGAAGCGAGTCGGGAAATTGCGCTCTAAGTCGTTTACTACTTCAACCGATAAATTCTAAGCGTAGTGCGCAAGCCTTTTAAGCGGCGCATCACTCGGGCGAGATGCACGCGGTTTCTAACGGAAAGTGTTAATGTGACAATAAAGTAGCGCTCATCGGATTCGTCACTATGAATATGCTCGATGTTAGAATCAGCATCGGCGATTTCTGTCGTAATGCGACCAAGGGCGCCGCGGAAGTTTGACATTTCAACACGAACACGTGCGCTAAAGTCGGCTGGAGTGCTGGGAGACCAGTCGATTTGGACGCAGTGCTCGGGGTTGCGCTTTAAGGTAAGTAAGGCATTTTTACAATGAGTTCTGTGCACAATAATGCCACGTCCTGCATTTAAGCAGCCGATGACTTCATCGCCTGGAATAGGGTAACAACATTTAGCAAAGCTGACGACCATCCCTTCGGTGCCTTTGATGAGTAAAGGGCTGGGTTCGGTCGTTGTTGTTTGTGTTGCAGGTTCAGTGCGCTTTTGTGGCTCGCTAGTATGTAAGCATTGAATGTTTTGTGCGACCATCGCTGCTGTGCGGTGGCCAATGCCGATGTCAGCATAAAGCTTCTCTAAGCTTTCGTATTCCATTTTCTCAAGTAATGCCTGAGACACAGTAGGTTGTGACAGGGCATTAAGTTGGATATTTACATTGTTTAATGCACGCTCAAGTAATGCTTTGCCTAAGTCAATGGCATCGAGTAATTGCTGATTTTTCAGGTGATGGCGAATATTGCCACGTGCTTTACCGGTAACGACAAAACTTAACCAAGCGGGGTTCGGTCGTGCCGCTGGTGCTGTAATAATTTCGACGGTTTGCCCGGTCATTAATGGGGTGCTAAGTGGCATCAAGCGGTTGTCGATTTTAGTGGCAATACAGGCATTGCCAATATCTGTGTGAACCGCATAGGCAAAATCGACGGCTGTAGAGCCGTTAGGTAAGGCGAAAATCTTGCCCTTAGGTGAGAAGATATAGACTTCATCGGGGAATAAATCGCCTTTCATATCTTCAATAAACTCGAGTGAAGAGCCAGAATGCTCTTGCATCTCTTCAACCCCTTTTAGCCAACGTGCGGTGCTGGCGTCGATATCGGTATTGCCTTCTTTATAAAGCCAGTGAGCGGCGATGCCAACTTCGGCAACTTGATGCATTTTCTCGGTGCGAATCTGAATTTCTATCGGCACACCATAGGGGCCAAATAACGTGGTATGCAATGATTGATAGCCATTCGCTTTTGGAATGGCGATATAATCTTTGAAGCGACCAGGGACCGGTTTATACAAGGCATGAGCTGAACCTAAGGTCCGATAGCAACTATCACGATTGTCGAGTAAGACTCGAAAGGCATACACGTCCATGACTTCATTAAAAGACAGGCCCTTATTGAGCATTTTTTTATAGATGCTGTAATAGTGTTTTTCACGGCCGGATAAACGGGTATAGCAGATTTGCTGCTCGTTGAGATGCTCTTTGAGTTCTTCTTCGATTTTTTCGATGATTTTATGGCGGTTGCCGCGGGCTTTATGGACAGAATCGCGAATGGTGCGATAACGCATCGGGTACATGGATTGAAAACCGAGGTCTTCGAATTCTAAGCGAATGTTATGCATACCCAAACGGTGAGCGATGGGTGCATAAATATCGAGTGTTTCACGGGCAATACGGCGCTTTTTAGTCGGTGGCAGTGCGCCTAATGTACGCATGTTATGGAGTCGGTCAGCGAGCTTGACGAGAATAACGCGGACGTCTTTGACCATAGCCAGCATCATTTTGCGAAAGTTTTCTGCCTGCTGCTCGATTTTACTGCGAAAGCTAATTTGCTTAAGTTTGGTCACGCCATCGATGAGATTCGCGACTTCTTCGCCAAAGAGTTCAGCAATTTCATCTTTGCTGACCTCAGTATCCTCGATGACATCATGCATGAGCGCGGCCATGATGGTCTGAGCATCCATTTTCATTGATGCGAGGATGCGTGCGACTTCAACAGGATGGCAGATATAAGGTTCGCCAGAACGACGCACCTGACCATCATGAGCACGGAAGGCGACTAGAAAGGCCTGGCAGACCTTGATAATGTCTTCATGCTCTAGATATGTTTTCAGCTGATCACGTAAATCAGTAAAAAGAAACATTGATAAGCGCTTTGAATTGAGCTGCTACTCTTCCTCTTGGAGGATATTACGTGTGACATTACCCTCGGCAATTTCACGCAGCGCCATCACCGTTGTTTTATCGTTTTCCCAGGTGAGTGTCGCCTCAGAACCATAGGATAATTGACGAGCACGCTTTGCCGCTACTAAAACAAGCTGAAAACGGTTATCCACTTTAGTTAAGCAATCTTCAACAGTAACACGAGCCATAAAAATACCTCAATAACAAAATTCGTAACGTGTATTGTACCTACTTCTTTATCTTAAGCCAATAGCTCATCGATGAGGAGATGGTGAGTGGATTTTTGTTTTTCGACCTTTAAGCGCTTGGCTTGGACGATCATACTGAGTTCTGCCAATGCTTGATCAAAATCATCGTTAATAATCAGGTAATCATATTCACCAAAGTGGCTCATTTCTTCATGGGCTTCATGTAGACGTTGATTAATCACATCTTGGCTATCTTGACCGCGACCGGTGAGGCGCTCTTCAAGAGCTTGGCGTGAGGGCGGTAAAATAAAGATACTGACACTGTCAGGAATAAGCTTGCGTACTTGCTCGCCGCCTTGCCAGTCGATTTCGAGGATAATATCCTGGCCTTGCTCAAGTTGTTCTTGGATATGAGCATGACTGGTGCCGTAATAATTATCAAAGACGCGAGCATGTTCAAGAAATTGGCCTTTGCGGACAAAATCTTGGAATTCTTCTTTAGAGGTAAAGTGATAATGAACACCGTTTGTTTCACCTTCACGCATCGGTCGTGTGGTATGTGAAACAGAAACGCTGATGTCGGCTAAAGAGCTTGTGAGGGCTTTGACTAAGCTGGTTTTGCCTGCGCCAGAAGGGGCGGAAAATATATACAGAGTGCCTTTGCTCATGGGCTTAATTTACCTAAATATTTATTGGGTTTTTTAGTTTAATGTAATCATATTGGTTCAAGTTTATATATCATTCGATGTTCTGAATTTGCTCACGCATTTTTTCAACAATGACTTTTAATTCGACAACCGCTTGGGTCGCTGTGCTGTTTTGTGATTTAGAGCCGAGCGTATTACATTCGCGATTAAGCTCTTGCATAAGAAAGTCTAAACGTCGGCCGGTCACGCCGCCTTGATTTAAAGCGCGTCGTGTTTCTTTAATGTGAGTTTGCAAACGTTCGATTTCTTCGGTGATTTCAAGCTTTTGCGCCCAGAATAACAGTTCTTGCTCTAAACGCTCAGGGTTAGTGTCATGGTTGATTTCAGCGAGGCGCTCGTTCATTTTAGTGCGCATTTGCTCAAGGTTTTTTGGCGCGAGCTCACTGATTTGATTGATTAAAGGTCCCATATTGTCCAAGTGCGATAATAAAAAGTCTTTCAGCTCACCCCCTTCACGCTGACGACAGGCATTGAATTGCTCTAGGGCTTTTTCAAGGGTGGCAAGGGCTTGTGGTTTAATTTGACTGAGGTCACTTTGCTCTTGTTCGAGCACACCCGGCCAGGCCAAAAGCTCGAGTTTATTGGGGGCTGTTAGAGCGCTCTTATTTGCTTTATTAGAGCTAGCTGCAATGTGATCGAGTTGATCGAAGGCTGAGAATAAAGACTGCGTTAGTTCTTTATTGATTGCAAGTACTGTCTCTTGATTATTATCCAGCTGATAACGCAAACCGACTTCGAGTTTGCCTCGAGCGACGTGCTTTTTGATGGTCTCGCGTAAGGCCGGTTCTAAATCACGAAAAGCTTCAGGGAGCTTAGGCTGAATCTCTAAATAGCGATGATTAACGGCGCGGATTTCCCAGGTGAGTTGGCAGGGCGCTTCTTTATGTTCATAACGCGCGAAGGCGGTCATGCTGTAAATCTTAGTCATTATCTTTATATTCCTCTCTTACCCTAGCCTTAAATGGGTTATAATACTCCTTTCGTTTTTTTTAGGAAAGGTAGTTATGCGTCCAAGTGGTCGAAAACAAGATGAATTGCGGGAAATCCGCATTACTCGTAATTATACCAAGCATGCTGAAGGCTCTGTACTGGTTGAGTATGGAGATACGAAGGTTTTATGTAATGCCAGTGCGATTAATGGCGTACCACGCTTTCTAAAAGGCCAAGGTCAAGGGTGGGTGACAGCAGAATATGGTATGTTACCTCGGGCAACAACGCAACGGACGGATCGAGAAGCGGCGCGCGGTAAGCAAACGGGTCGTACTCAAGAGATTCAGCGCTTAATTGGCCGCTCTTTGCGTGCAGCCGTCGATATGAAAGCCTTGGGTGAGAATACGATTCATGTTGATTGTGATGTAATTCAAGCCGATGGCGGTACGCGCACAGCATCAATTACGGGGGCTTGTGTTGCTGTAGCAGATGCAATTCGTCATTTATATGAGCGCAATCGCTTAAAATCAAATCCATTAAAGAATCTTGTCGCTGCTGTTTCTGTTGGTATTTACAAGGGTGAAGCGGTATTGGATCTAGATTATCTAGAAGATTCCAGTGCAGAGACGGATATGAATATTATCATGAACGATGAGAATAACTTTATTGAAGTTCAAGGCACTGCAGAAGGCGTCGCTTTCACCGCCGATGAGCTGCAATCGATGCTTAAGCTAGGTCAGCATGGCATCGAGCAACTCATCAGCATGCAGCAAAAAAGCACTAGAGCTTTCTGTTGATTGATTAGTTATTGTCGCGCTTCACCGGTGTGGGGCGCCCATCTTCATCAATAGAGACATAGGTAAAAACACCTTTAGTCACTAGCAAATCCTCATTGCTAAGATGGCGATAAACCCAAACTTCAACATTGATTTTCATGGATGTTCTGCCGATATGAGCCACTTGAGCATAGCAAGAAACGGTTTCGCCGATATGTACCGGATTTAAGAAGGTTAATGAGTCGATTGCAACAGTGGTTGTCCGTGTATTCGCTGTTTTCTTGGCGATAATTCCACCACCTAAATCCATTTGTGACAAAATCCAGCCGCCGAAAATATCGCCGTTGGCATTGGTATCTGCAGGCATAGCAATGGTACGCATGACCAGCGAGCCTTGAGATTTTACTGACGTTGTTTCAGCCATGAGGCAGCTCCTGTATTCGATTATTTTTTATGTTGTTTAATGTTATTATGAGACCGTCTATAGCTAAAAGATAGAGGATAATTTTCTTTGCTGAACGATGAGCTTAATCTAGCCAGCTTAAAAGGCGTAGGTCCTAAACTCTTAGCTAAGCTAAAACAGTTAGGCATTCACTCTGTTACTGACTTACTTTTTCACTTGCCTTATCGTTATGAAGATCACACACGCTTAACGCCGCTGACTGAACTTATTCCCGGCGAGTTTGTTTTGGTTTTTGGTCAGGTGAGTTGCAGCCAAATTTTAAGAAAAGGCGGATTAATTGCTCGTTTAGTCACAGAATTTGGCGAAATTTCAATCTGCTTTTTTAAAACTTTTGGTCGTGTACAAAGCGCATTTGCTCCAGGGCATTGGGTGTTATGTGCTGGGGTGTTACGAGAAAGTGATTTTGGTTATGAGTTGGTGCACCCCGAATGGAAAAGTGCGATTAATGGGATACTACCACCGTTAGCGACTCAATTACGGCCGGTTTACTCAAGTTGTGAGGGATTAGCCCAGACAAGTCTGCGGCGCATTATTAATCAGGCATTAGATTACTTAAGGCAAGGAAAAGTTAATTTTTCAGCTTTATATTCTGAGTGCTCTGAAAGAATGCAAGAGAGCTTTCCTGCTTTAATCGATGCGATTTTGTATTTACATGCACCGGATGCGAGCTGTGATAAAAAAGCACTGGAGCACTATTACCATCCAGCGTGGCAGGCGTTATTAATTGATGAACTATTGACTCACCAATTGAGCTTGCATCATGCTCGTTGTGAGGTGGATCAGCAAAAAGCGCAGTCATTATCTATTTGCAAGCAGCGCGTGAAGCAATTTTTAGAGAAGCTACCCTTTGAGTTAACCGGTGCTCAGCATCGAGTGAGTCAGGAAATTTATCAAGATCTAGTGCGAGAAAGGCCGATGCAACGCTTGGTCCAGGGTGATGTTGGTGCTGGGAAGACGGTGATTGCAGCGCTGGCTATTTTACAAACTGCAACTTGTGGGCAAGCTGCATTATTGGCTCCTCTAGAAGTATTGGCAACCCAACATTATCAGACATTAAAAAATTGGTTAGAGCCGTTTGGCATCAAGGTTGTCTTATTATCAGGGCGCTTAAAGAAAAAAGAACGAGAGAGTTTACTGGCTGAAATTGCGTCAGGGCAGGTAGAGCTTATTGTGGGGACGCATGCATTGCTGCAAGAAGATGTCGATTATAATGAGCTTAATTTGGTGATTATTGATGAGCAGCATCGTTTTGGTGTTGAGCAGCGGAGTCTATTAAGTCAACAAGCACAGAAAAAAGGAATGATGCCGCATCAATTATTGATGACGGCAACGCCAATTCCACGCACTTTGGCAATGACCTTGTATGCCGACTTAGATGTTTCCCTATTAGATGAAGTGCCAAAAGGTCGCCAGCCAATAAAAACCATTGCGTTGGCCAATCAACGTCGTAATGAAGTGATTGCTCGTGTTCGTGAAAATTGCCAAAAAGGTCATCAGGCTTATTGGGTGTGCACTTTAATTGAAGATTCTGAAGAATCAGTTTTACAGGCGGCCAAAGGGCTAAAAGCACTCTTAGATGAAGAACTTATGGGCTTGAACATTGGTCTGGTGCATGGGCGTATGAGTGCACAGGATAAAAATCAATTACTCACTGATTTTAAAACACATCAGTTAGATGTATTGGTTGCGACCACGGTGATTGAGGTGGGGGTGGATGTGCCGAATGCGAGCTTGATGGTGATAGAAAACCCTGAAAGGTTAGGACTTGCTCAATTACATCAGTTGCGTGGACGCGTTGGTCGTGGCTCAGTACAAAGCTACTGTGTTTTGCTGTATCAAGCTCCATTGTCAGAGCAAGGTTATAAGCGCTTAGAAGTATTGAGGAAAAGCAGTGATGGCTTTTATATTGCTGAGCAGGATTTATTATTACGAGGGCCTGGAGATTTGTTGGGGGCGCGGCAAACGGGTGAGCTCGCATTTCGCTTTGTTGATTTAATGCGAGATGAGTATTTAATTGAGTTTATTAAAGAGCAAAAGATTAATTTTTCTGACCCCATTTTAAAAGAAAAATTATGCGCTGCAAAAAAACGCTGGCTTACTGATGGAAGCAGCGCAGCATTAGTTTAGTCTTTTTTTCTTCTTGTTATCTTTTAGTTCGCAAGCTAAGATGGAACGGCTTAATGAAAGTTAAAGCTATTTTGTTTGTTAATTTTGCGCCGCATTATTTTGGCGTGGAAACTTAGGGAAGATGTCATGACAAGAAGTATTCATACAGTTGTTCGTCCAGTTGAAATGCGTGACTTACCCAAACTGTGTCATTTGGCAGAAGTGTCAGGCGTCGGCTTAACGACGTTACCTGTAAATGAAGAATTATTACAACAACGTATCGCCACCTCTGAGGCAAGTTTAAGCAATAAGGAGCCTAATTATCGTCAAGGCGACTATTTATTTGTCTTAGAGGATTTGGAGTCAGAGCAGATTGTTGGCACCAGCGGTATTTATTCATGTGTTGGTCATGGTTTGCCTTGCTATCACTATCGGCTAACAACGTTAGCAAAATCGTGCGAAGCGTTAGGGATGTATAAAGAGCTAAAAGCTTTGTCTCTTTCTAATGATTATCATGGTGCGTCTGAAATTGGTACATTATTTTTGCACCCTGATTTTCGTGCACATAAAAATGGTCATTTATTATCGCGTTCACGTTTTTTATTTATGGCACAATTTCCAGATCGTTTTGATGATACTGTGATTGCTGAGATGAGAGGCGTTTCTAGCTCTGATGGCCACTCACCTTTTTGGGAAGGTCTTGGGGCGAATTTTTTTCGATTTAGAGTTTAAACAAGCTGATTATTTAACCGGTATTGGTAACAAGCAGTTTATTTCTGACATGATGCCGCGTCATCCAATTTATACTGAATTACTGCCTGAAAGTGCCTGTGAAGTAATTGGCAAAGTGCATAAAGATACCGCACCTGCCTTAGCATTGCTTGAAAAAGAAGGTTTTGTTTATAAAGGCTATGTTGATATTTTCGACGCAGGCCCAACTGTTGAAGCTCAGCTGAAGTATATCCGCTCAATTCGTAAGAGTATGGCGGCCGTTTTTAAAGGTCATATTGATTCTGAGCAGGGCGAGCTTGCAATTATTAGCAATTGTTCGTTTGGCTTTAGATCCTGTATTAGCAGTATTTCGGTTGAGCATGATCAAGCTTATTTAACACATGAAGCGGCGGAGGCCTTACACGTTAAGCCCGGCGATCAGTTGCGTTATATTTTATTAGATGTAAAGAAGGAGAAAGAGTAATGAGTCATTATATTAATGGAGAGTGGTATCCAGGAGCAGGTGAGTCATTTAGCTCGATTGATCCGGCTTACAATAAAGAAATTTGGCAGGGTAAAGCAGCCACGGTTAATGAAGTCGATCAAGCGGTTCAGGCTGCCCGAGTTGCGTTTAAAGAGTGGTCAGGCAAAGCGCTCACAGAACGCTTAGAAGTTTTAGAAAGTTTCACTGAGCTATTGAAAGAAAATAAGGAGTTTTTGGCTGATCTTATTGCTCAAGAAACTGGTAAGCCAAAATGGGAGACACTGACAGAAGCTGGAGCGATGGTAGGAAAGCTTGCGATATCCATGAAGGCTTATGAAGAACGTACTGGGACGAAAGAGTCAGAAGTGCCAGGAGCGCGTGCGATTTTACGTCATAAGCCACATGGCGTGGTCGCGGTGTTTGGTCCTTATAATTTCCCTGGGCATTTGCCAAATGGCCACATTGTGCCGGCATTATTGGCAGGGAATACGATTGTATTTAAACCAAGCGAGTTAACACCTAAAACGGCCGAAGCAGTGATCAAACTTTGGCAAAAAGCGGGGCTTCCAGCAGGGGTGTTAAACCTTGTTCAAGGTTTAAAAGAAACCGGTCAAGCTTTGGCAAGCCATGAGCAAATCGATGGCTTATTTTTCACTGGCAGCTCAACAACTGGGCGGATTTTGCATGAGCAATATGGCGGGCAGCCGGGTAAAATTTTGGCCTTAGAAATGGGGGGTAATAACCCGCTCATCGTTGCCGATATTAAAAATCCAAAAGCAGCCGTTTATCATACCCTGCAATCGGCTTATATTTCTGCAGGGCAGCGCTGTACCTGTGCACGTCGTTTGATTGTGCCTGTCGGTAGCGAAGGTGATGAATTCATCAATGATCTAGTCACTGCTGTTAAAGAAATTAAGGTTGCTGAATACGATGCAGAAGAGCAGCCATTTATGGGCTCATTGATCTCTCATCAAGCGGCGAAACAATTATTATCCGTTCAAGAGAATTTTGTTCAGCAAGGGGCAAAATCACTGGTTGAAATGAAGCTATTAAAAGAAGATAGCGGTTTAGTCAGCCCAGGCTTAATTGATGTGACGGGCGTTGATTTAATGGATGAAGAACACTTTGGGCCATTGTTGAAAATTATCCGTGTTAAAGACTTTGATGAAGCGATTAGCGTTGCTAATAATACTTCGTTTGGTTTGTCAGCAGGAATTTTATCGGATAATGCAGAACTATACGATACTTTCTTACGCTTAAGCCGTGCAGGGATTGTCAATTGGAATAGACCATTAACGGGCGCAAGCTCAGCATCACCTTTTGGTGGAGTGGGTGATAGCGGTAACCATCGTGCGAGTGCTTACTATGCAGCAGATTACTGTGCGTACCCAGTTGCAAGCTTAGAAGCTGAAAGTCTCGTTTTACCTGAAACGATGAGCCCAGGACTTACTGTAAAATAAGCATAAAGCCAATCTGATCGGTTGTCCGTTTTCTTAATTCTAATTATTAGAGTTAAGAGCGCGAGTACAGCCGATTGCATTTTTATTAATAACTGGTCTTTGTTTTTTAATTTTTGTTGCGATGTGAGGGTATTATGCAAGCATTTGAAGTTAATTTTGATGGTATTGTTGGGCCATCACATAATTATGGGGCTTTATCTTTTGGTAATGTTGCATCGATTGCCAGTGGTAGCGGTGTCTCTCGCCCCAAACAAGCGGCTTTGCAAGGTTTACAAAAGATGAAAGCCTTGCATGATTTAGGCTTTAAGCAAGCCGTTTCGCCTCCTCATGATCGCCCGCATATTGCAACATTACGTCGTCTTGGGTTTTCAGGGGCAGATGCAGAGGTATTAAAAAGTGCAGCAAAATTTGCGCCAGAAGTCTTTGCTGCCTGCTGTTCGGCATCGAGTATGTGGACCGCCAATGCGGCGACCGTCTCGCCAAGTGCCGATAGCTTGGATGGTAAAGTTCATTTTACTCCGGCGAATTTAAGCAATAAATTCCACCGCTCTATTGAGCATTCAACAACAGCGCGTTCTTTAAAAGCAATCTTTACTGATGAGCGTTACTTTAACCATCACGATGCTTTGCCATTAAGTGAGTATTTAGGTGATGAAGGCGCTGCGAATCATAGCCGTTTTTGCCAAAATTATAATGATGTGGGGGTGCAGTTTTTCGTATTTGGTCGTTATGGTTTTAAACAAAACCAACTCGCTTCAGAGAAGTTTCCCGCACGTCAGACTTATGAAGCATCAGCGGCAATTACTCGTTTGCACCAACTAAAGCCTGAAAATGTCGTATTCGCTCAGCAGCATCCAGAGATGATTGATGCTGGAGTTTTCCATAATGATGTCATTTCAGTCGGTAATAAAAACGTCATCATGTATCATGAAAATGCGTTTGTAAATACTGCTCAGGTGATCGCAGAGCTAGAAGATAAATTTTCAGGCCAAAACTTTTACCCATTAAAGGTTAAAAATAGTGAAGTGACTGTTAATGATGCGGTAAAAAGTTATTTATTTAATAGCCAGCTCGTTAGTATTAGTGATGATGAAATGATAATTATTGCTCCCCAAGAATGTCATGAAAATAAAGCAGTCCACCAATGGATTATGAATACGATTGAAGCGGATAATCCCGTTAGTGATGTGAGGTTTTTTGACCTGAAGCAAAGTATGAAAAATGGTGGCGGACCGGCGTGTTTACGTTTACGAGTCGTTCTTAATGAGCAGGAGTTTGCTGCGATTAATTCATCAGTGATACTAACCGATGAGTTATACAATACGTTAGTTCGTTGGGTAGAACGTCATTATCGTGATGAGTTGACCTTTGACGATCTAAAAGAAGCTAAATTACTGGAAGAGTCTCATGCCGCTCTTAATGAGTTAACAGAAATTTTGAATTTGGGTAAGATTTATTCTTTCCAAATGTAAGTATAGTTTTAGAAAAATGGCCCCAAGAGTATTTTGGGGCATTTGAAAGCTGATTCAGGGTTAATTACATGCCCATCGCCTCACCAAGACAGGTGATGGTGTTTTCTGTTTTAGTATGGTTATCACGCGCCTTATGGCGCTGGCGAAATAGCTCCAAGCCTGCTTTTGGTGATCCTGTTCGGCGTAATGTAGAGCTTCTTTCATCGCGCAGCTCTAGCAGTATCTCTACATCACAAGCAAACACTTGTTCACCTAGTTCTGCGGAGCTCGCGAGTTTGTGAAGATCTTTTATCGTTTGTGTTTGCCTGCCAAAATGACGGTCTGATTGACCTTGCATTTTTCTGTATTCATGAGTAAGGATATTTTTAAGAGCTTCTTTGGTGATAGTATGGTCCGCTGTTGGCTGTCGAAATATGCGATTAAACTTAATCATACTTTCAAATGAAAGTAGGTGGTCTTGATAGGCTTCTTTGATGGTTTTTCTGCTGTGACTCGGCAGGCTTATATCGAGTTGATCTAATCTCTCCTCTAGTTGGAGAATTCCTGTTTTGGCTGATGATGGATAACCGCGCATTGCTAAATGACGGTGGTTTAACTCATGGGCAATAGCATGAATTAGCTGGTCTTGCGGCGTGAGTTCGGGAGTCCTGGCCTCAAAAGTTCTAAGAACAGGGTGGTGATCGCTTGCATCAGCGCCGCTGCTATTTGTAACTTTAAGGACTGTTGGCTTTATCTTTGGGTTTAATATTAAGCCTTGTCTGTCATATAAACCGATATTATCTAGCACGCCTGCATCGGGACGGTGGCCACGAGCCGGTTTGTATTTGGTTCTACCGTTTCTGAGTTCGTGGTAGGTAAATTCGTCTGGAGGTAGAAATTCGATGCCGTGGTCTGTTGTAAGGTGAGTTTCTCCCCGAGATAATGGGTCTCTTGCTTCAATTAATTCGGATTCTCTCTTTCCTAGAAGATCATGTTCAGCTTCCTCAACAGTAGCGCTTAAGCGCTCGTTAAGGTCTCCCATAAAAATAATCGTACCTAGTTTTTTTGCCTCCAGCTGCTTTGATAAGTTGCTTTGCTTCTCTCTGTCTTTTCTCAGGGCTGTTTGAGTCTAAGTGAGCGCCAATAATGCCAATTTCTTTACTACCCAGTTTAAGTACTGCATATTGTCCCCCTTTGTTAATACCATCTTTTTTCTTTCCAGGAGCAGGATAATAGCTTATTGAAGCTTGGACGCCTGGCTTAATCAAAACTCCAAAGTGAGTTCGAGAGGGTTTGAGTAGGTTAGATACGCCATTTAAGCCGTCGCCTCCTAAAAATTGTGGTAAGGGGCTCACTTTAGTGAAGACTCGAAAGGACGTTTGGTGAAGTAGTTGATATCCCTGTCTTTTGGCTATTCGCTCGGAAAGGTTTTCAAAACGTTGCCTGCTTTCTTTAGCTTCTTGTGCACTTATTAGGATAATATCTGGGTCTTCTTTACCGACTTCATCTGATAACTGTTGTATGCTAGAGCCATGAACTTGTTCGTTTCCCATATTCCAGGTCAGGGCTGAAATTCTGTAATCTGGCAATTTGGCTCCCCTTATATTTTACTCTTCACTTTTCTTGTACTTTATACAAGTAAAATTAAAATATAATGAAGTTACTCGCTAGAGGTGCTATTTCAGATGTTTTTGTCAAGTTATAGCCTGATTAAGAGCGAGGGTTAAATTTTGATTATTGTTGATTTTTTGTAAAATTTTTTATTGGTTGTTCTCTGCATCGTCACTTTGATCAATGTCATCAGGCTTGATATCTGGGAATTGTTCATGGAAAAACTTGGGTAGTAAGTTGATACCAAATTTTTTGACCCAGCATAATAATTAAAGGTAAAGTGATAACACTGCCTGGTAGGACTAAAAAAGTGCCAAGACCGAGCGTTTTAAGAAGTTGGCGAAACTGCTCATTGGCTTGCTTCATTTCTTCTTTAGAGTGCTGCCCTGCAAGATAAAGAGCATAAGTTTCTAGCATTTGCTTGTTTTCTTTTGTTTCACTGCTTAATGCAGTTTGAATTTTTATAAGAGAGCTCTTAGTTTCTGTGCCTAGTGAAGTGATGCTGTTAAGAATGGTTTTTAGCGGGTGTCTCATCTAGTCTGCCTTAATTTGGATGGGTTTGCTGATATTTTAGCAGGTTGAAAGTCATGTTTGTCATTAGATTTTCTATATGGATTTTGGAGGCAGTATATAGGTGTTTAGTCTCAGATTGTGGTGGTGAGGGTTTTGTTCGATCATAGGCGTTAGTGTGCTAGATTTCACAGCTAAACTACCCATCAAGCACTTTACCTCGGGATTTCTATTCTACTGCCTAATCTAGCTTAGGTAGTAAAGAAAAAGGAATACGATGAATCTCACCTTGATGTACAGTGAGCAGGCTATCTTCTTCTATACTTACCCAGTTTTCTTGATCATCTAAAGGCTCTGAGAGAATAAGAGTGGCTCCTTTGCCTTGAGTAAACTGACAAACACCTTTTTCATCGACATAGACAGATGCGCCTGTCCGGTAAAATAAAGTAGGAGATTGTTTATCGTTTGAGTGGCGTAATGCATAGAGAGTTGTGCCATCAGTAATGCAAATTGTCATTCTTGCTGGCAGGTGAATATTATGATGTTTAAGTAGTGAATGAAGTTGGTTAATTGAGGTTTGAATAGCAGCAATAGGGTTGCTTTCGAGCCCATTACTCAGCATTAGATAAAATAAAGCTTCGCTGTCGGTATTGCCTTCTTTGTGCATGTAGTAATCATTATTAATCAGTGATTCAAGGTCTTTGCGAATAATTGGAAAGCCGCCAATGTCACCGTTGTGCATAAAAAGCCAATGATTATAGCGAAAAGGGTGGCTGTTTTGGCGTGATGCAGCTGCGCTGCCTGTGGAGGCGCGGACATGAGAGAAAAAAAGAGGTGAAGAAATATGGTGAGCAATTTCTTGTAAGTTTGTATCGTTCCAAGCGGGAGAGAGGTCTCTATAGAGACCTGGCTTTTTGTGATTACTGTACCACCCAATACCAAACCCATCTCCATGAGTTGTAATATTACCGCCACTGGAGATGCTTTGATTAATAAGAGAGTTGACCGGCTTAGCAATTAGTGTGTCTAAGTAAATTTTAGGGCCTTGGTAAGCCAGCCAGCGACACATAATAATTTTCCATGTATAGACAGTTTTACTTTAAGTGTACTCGAGATTCGTGAATTATGTAGTACAGCTGGCGCTTTTATTAATAACTGCCCTTACGTACAGTAAGAAACTAGTGGCTTTAAGCTGGAGTCAGTCTATAACAGCTAAACGGTTTATTGCATTAACAGTTTAAAGTCAGCTTGCTTTTCGCTTTGCTTAATCTCTTTAATCAAGGGTAGTGAAATACGATGCCAAACTTCCGTTTGACTGAAAAAACCAACTTTGACATGGACTCTAAGTAACTGATTGTTATTGGCTAGGCTTAGGGTGACATTTTCATAAGTTGAGCCTGTGCGAGGTGAGAGTAGAGTGCCGCCATGCCAGCTGTTTTTGCCTGTTTGCTTAAAGTTAGTGATAATCGGTAGGCCGACAATCGGTGTGTTTTCTAACTTGCCATCACATTTTTTACAGCGCGGCGCAGGCTCTTTACGTTTTTCACCATAGAGGTAAGTTCCGAGTATCTTGCCGTTGATAACGCTAGTAGCTTTCCCTGCTATTGTGCTCTTAGCTGGGTAAATTTTAATGATGGAGCTTGGACGATTGGTATCTTTATTAATCGTTTGCCAATAACCGATGGGAGATGGAGTGGAAGCAGCATAGCTTGATAGACTGATTAGTAGCAGTATAACGGCTGAACTTGCTAATTTCATATAGTGCTTCATTACGACTCCCTGGCTTTATTTGGTGTGTTAGTTCAACTATAGCTGATTAAGATTTAAATTACTCTTCTGGTGCGACATAACCCGCGGGCTTTTCAGTCTCATCACTGCTAAACAAGAACTTTTCCATTTCTTCGGCGAGCATTTTGCGGGCTTTGGGGTCAATCATGCTGAGGCGATATTCATTGATCAGCATGGTTTGATGCGTTAACCACATCTCCCAAGCTTCTTTGGAGATGTTTTCAAAGATACGTTGACCAAGCTCTCCCGGATAGGTAGGACGGTCTAAGCCTTCGGCATCTTTGTGTAGTTTTTGGCAATGGACTGTACGGCTCATTAAAATAAGCTCCTTTGTTTACTCAGTTGCTCTAATAGCTTTTTAATTGGGGGCAGCGAGGCCCTTTGTTTTCGATGAGTCTATGTTATACCAAATTGACTCTGTTGGCGTGATTATATCATCAACTTCAAGGTAATAAGGACGAATATCGAGATGATAGTGACTAAAAGTATGCTTAAGGGCAGCAAGCTCTTTGATTTGTTTCATTGTTTTTGTTTTGAGCTGCCACTCGCTTGCCCAGGCTTTTTTATCGACCTGACTATACTCGGGTAGGCTCCAAAGTCCGCCCCAGATGCCTGAACTTGGACGCTTTTGTAACAGCACATGCCCATCTGCACGTTGAAAAAGCAGCATGTGTGTTTGCTTTGTTGGCAAGATTTTTCTCGGCTTTTTCCCAGGGTAATTTTCAGGGTTGCTACCTTGTTGGTAAGTTTGGCAATGCTCTGTTAATGGACATTGGGCGCATTTTGGGTTTTTAGGTGTGCAAATGAGCGCACCTAAGTCCATCATCGCTTGCGTGTAGTGATGACATTGTTTTTCTGGGACATACTGCTCAGCAATTTGCCATAACTCACGTTCAACTTGAATTTTTCCAGGCCAAGCTGAAATAGCATGACAGCGCGCCAGCACACGCTTTACATTACCGTCTAGGATAGGCAGAGGCTGTTTATATGAAATAGATAATATCGCTCCTGCGGTTGATCGGCCAATGCCAGGTAAGGCAAGCACATCATCGAAGCTTTTCGGGAATTTACCTTTGAACTGCTCTGTAATTTGCTGAGCCGCTTTATGTAAGTTGCGAGCACGTGCGTAGTAGCCTAAGCCGGTCCAGAGCGCGAGAACGTCGTCTTCATGTGCCTCGGCTAAGTCTAGTATTGTTGGAAATTGCTTTAGAAAACGCTCAAAGTAGGGGATCACCGTGGCAACTTGTGTTTGCTGCAGCATAATTTCAGAGAGCCAAACCTTATAAGGCGTAATTTTCTGCTGCCAGGGCAAAGTTTTACGACCATGTTTTTTAAACCAGGTGAGAACGTCTTGGGTAAATGGGGTCATCGTTTTTATATAGCTAACTCAGCATCTAAGTAATTTACAAAGAGGCTGAGTATAGCAAAGACTGGATAAATTTAGAAAGCCAAAAGGGCTAATTAAAAACTTGTTTGAGAATATTGTCTAAAGGCTTATTACCACTTTCTGGAAGTTGTTTTTGAATTTGGCGTTGAA
>NZ_MDTU01000001.1:917578-932979 GCF_001720395.1 Piscirickettsia litoralis | reverse complement strand
TCGCTTTTTCGTAGTTCTTGCTTGATTAAGCGCGGCGCTTCATTTTGCATAAACCATTGGCTATCAAAGCCTTTGGCGCTTAGACCTTGCGTTAGAGTGCCTTGCGCGAAAAATGGGAAAGCGCACACCGATGACTGAGTTTTCACCTTGTTTAGGGTTATAACGGTAGAGTAAAACTCGAGTAAAGTAGTCTTGTGGTTGATTTAGGTTTAATGTGCCTTGACCGGTGAGCAAGTTATCAGGCAGCGCTCTGGATTTATAGTTAAATTGGGCACGGCCTTGTTTGATTGTCATATTGAGTGTAGTCGGGCTTAAATTCGTTTGCTTACTCGCTCCTTCACTGGCCTTTGCGGTATCTTTGATTTTACTAAAGGCGTGCTGAAGGGCTGATTTTGAGTCGACACGGTTAAAGGCGTCACCTGCGCCGCCGACCATTTGTACAAGGTCAAAGCCAATGAGTTGGGTATGCTGAATATTTGCACGGAGCGTACCTTGTAAGCTTGGGATAATACCTTGTTGTTGCCAGTTTTTGGGCAAGTTGAAATCAGCTTGAAGGTTTATATCTTTAGTGTGCAGTGCGATATCTTGAGGCAAAGTTGCATAGGCTTTGATGTAGGGCGTTAAGTTAGATTGGTCTAGATTAAAACTGGCTGTAAGCTTAGGTGTTGCTAGGTCGGTTAGATTAATATCACCATTAAGTTTAGAGTCATTGAGCTGTCCGGTGAGTTTAATACTCTGACTGTTATTCATCGGCTTAAACTTGAGTGCTGCTTGAGTATTTTCGAGTGGTAATTTAGGGTTAATTTCAATGCCTAAGTCTTTTAGGAAAGTGCTCAAATTGAAGTTGTTAGTTGTTAAACTGCCAATAATGCTTAAAGCTTTACCTTGTAGTAACGCATTGAGTTGCTGGACGGTGAGCGCGCCAGTGAGGTTAGCATTGGCTAGTTTGGCTTGCTTTAGACCAACTGAGAGTTGGTCTTTGGCTAAATTAAGCTCTGCTTGACCTTGCAATGTAAAAGAGATATCAGGAAGTTTAGGCCGTTTTAAATGGCTGTCGGCATTAAGCGCTGAGAGGATAAGTTCGGCCTGATTGACTTGGCCTTGAGGCAGTTTAACTAAAATCTTGCTGTTTAATGTTTGATTGAGTGTGTATTTGGGGGTAATTAGCTTAAAGCTGAGTGCAAGCGGGAAGGCTTGTTTAAGAGTGACGTTGTTTAATTTTAGATTAATATGCTCCAGACGGTAATCAGCATTAGGCGCAATAAAACTTAAACGGCTCTCTTGGACTTGAATATTTTTGGCATTGAACAAAGGCAAGTCTAGTGTTGTGTCCTTGTTGTGCGTATTTTGGACAGTTTCGGCCTGAACATGCTTTGTTTTTTTGTCTTGGCTATTATTTGTTGTATTTGCATTAGTCGTATCAGCAGTCGCTTGAGCATTTGTTTTAGTACTTGTAGTAGGTATTGCTGAATCAGGTTTGGAGTGCTGGAGCGTACTAAATGTCCAGTTGTTTTTGCCATTGGCTCTTTGGGCCAGATAAATATCAGCGCCTTTTAGGACTAAAGTATCAACTTCAATTTTTTTCTCGAATAAAGGGAAAAAATTGAGTTTGAATTTCATGCTGTCGATGTGTGTTAATGGCTTATCAAAACCTTTTGGGCTACTAAAAGTGACATCATTCGCTTCTATACCCACCCAAGGGATGATCGATACATCAAGTTTGCCCTGTATCGTTAAAGTGCGCCCTGTTTGTTCGAGAACTTGTTCTGAAATTAGTTTTTTAATTTTGTCTTTGGGTAAGAGCTGATTGATGAATATTGCAAAGAGAATAAAAATGCAATTAATAACCCAAAGAAACCGGCGAGAAATTTAACCAATCGAAGCATGCTATGGCGCACCTTTAAATTGTTGTGGTGTTCTGATTTTAATATAGTTCAGTGGCTAAAGGAAATATGCCCTTGGCACGCATTTTAGATCAACGTAAACTCGAGGGTAATATTTAAAATTATCCTAGGGATGCTATGAGCGAGAAAGAACATATTGAAAACCCGGTGACGACTTGGAAATTAGCTAAGCTGTATTGGCAATCTGATCAGAAAAAAATAGCTTATTTCTATTTAATTACTCTCATTGTTTTAACTTTATTTTCGGTAGCGCTAAATGTTGGTGTGACCTACTGGTATAAACACTTTTGGAATGCGATTCAAGATTATAATAAGAGCCTTGTCTTTGAATTAGTTCTTGTGTTTATTGTCTTAGCTACAGTATTTGTATTAACTTCTGTCTATATTTACTATGTTAGATCAAAGTTTGATGTGCGTTGGCGAGAATGGCTGACGCAATATGTCATTGATACTTGGCTCAAAGGACAAAGTTATTATTACATCGAAAATTTCGATGAATATACGGATAACCCAGACCAGCGTATTCAAGAGGATGTAAACCAGTTTGTTGCCTTGACTACATCACTGTTTCTAGGAATTCTTGATGCAGTTGTTACTTTGTGCTCTTTTATAACTTTGTTATGGGTGTTATCTGGCCCATTGACTTTATCCTTGGGCAGTTTAGGCGAGATACATATTCCAGGCTATTTGGTTTGGATTGCATTGATCTATAGTATTGCAGGGACTTACATTACTCATAAGATTGGTAAGAAATTAATCTCTTTAAACTTCAGACAACAGAAAAAAGAAGCTGACTTTCGTTTTAATGCGGTGAGAATTCGCTCGAATGCTGAAAATATCGCCCTTTATCAAGCTGAAGACAAAGAAAAAGCAGGGATATTTAAGTCATTTAGTAAAGTGATTGATATTACCTTGCAGGTGATTAACCGAGAGAAAAAATTGTTGTATTTCACGAGGGGATATAGCCAGGCTTCAGTAATTATTCCATTACTTGCAGCATTACCCATGTATTTTGCTAAGCAGATTCAGATTGGTGGTATACAACAAATTGCTTCTGCATTTGGTCAAGTAGAGAATTCATTATCTTTTTTTGTAGCTAATTACTCTGGAATCGCACAATGGCGAGCGGTGGTTCTGCGTTTGACCACCTTTATGAACAAGATGCAAGTGGTTGAGCATAAATACGCCGATGTGAAAAAACTTGAGAGAAGTGAACATAGTGGTAAGGCGGTTGTTGCCGATGGCTTAAATATTCATACTCAAACGGGGCATACTTTATTTACAGACTTGAACGTGAGGTTTGAGCCAGGTAAAGATTATTTAATTAAAGGTCCTTCTGGTGTGGGTAAAAGTACTTTTATTAAGGCATTAGCTGGGATTTGGCCGTTCGTTTCTGGGGTCGTCAGGTTACCTGAGGGTAAAAAAGTGATGTACTTGCCTCAACGTTCTTATTTTCCTTTAGGTTCGCTTAGAGAGGTTTTATTGTACCCTGGGGATATAGAAGCTAGCGATGATAAGCTGTATGGGTTATTAGATGAGGTTGGCTTGCCAAGGTTAAAAGAAGAACTGGATGAGATTAAAAACTGGAGTGAGATTTTATCACTCGGTGAGCAGCAAAAAGTAGCATTTATTCGGGTAATTTTAGCTGCACCGGATTGGGTATTTTTAGATGAGAGTACCTCGTCGCTTGATCGAGATAGCGAGAAAAAATTATATGGTTTATTGAAAGAAAAGCTACCGAATTGCTCAATTGTTAGTGTTGCGCATCGGGAGAGTGTTGCTGACTATCATGATGAAGAGGTGGTATTTAAGCCGATGAGCTCAGATGGACCTAATCCAGGTTTGGTATAAATACCGGGCATAATAGTTTAAGTGTAATTATGAAGGAATTAAAAAATGGCAGATGAAATTGATTATAAACTGATTGGACATGATTTACAGATTGTCGAGATAGAATTGGACCCTGGAGAGGCGGTGCAGGCAGAAGCGGGAGCGATGGTCTATATGCGTCAAGGTATAGAGATGCAGACCTCAACCGGGGGTGGAATATTCTCAGGTTTTAAGCGTATGCTCTCAGGAGCCGGTTTTTTTATCACTCATTTTAGTAATAATGCAAATAGTGGCAAGTCGCATGTGGCTTTTTCAGCGCCTTATCCTGGATCTATTGTGCCTATAGACCTAACTCAGCATTCAGGCGAAATCTTAGCGCAGAAAGATGCTTTTTTATGCTGCGCTCAGGGAATTAATATTGATATTGCTTTTACCAAGCGTTTATCAGCTGGTTTTTTTGGTGGAGAAGGCTTTATTTTACAACGCTTGAGTGGTGATGGTATGGCTTTTATCCATGCTGGGGGTGCAGTGCACTGTATAGAGCTAGATTCGGGTGAATCATTACGTGTTGATAGCGGTTGTTTGGCGGCTTTTGAAAAAACAGTGAGCTATGATATTCGCTTTGTTGGTGGCTTTAAAAATGCGCTGTTTGGTAAAGAAGGCTTATTTATGGCTGAGTTGGTTGGCCCGGGTAAGGTCTATGTGCAAAGTTTGCCGTTCGCTCGTCTAGCTGAACGCATGGCAACGGCCATCGGGACGAATAAGGGGCAGGGAGATGCATAATGATCAAAAATGTTATCTTTGATTTGGGTGGGGTGCTATTTGATTGGGACCCTCGTTATATTTATCGAGATTTATTGCAAACAGAAGCTGAGGTGAATCATTTTTTGGAAAATATCTGCACTAATGACTGGAACAAAGAGCAAGATGCAGGCCGGCCGTTGGCAGAAGGTACGCGGATTTTAACCGAGCAATATCCAGAGCATGCTGAGCTTATCAGCCATTATTATGGCGATTGGCCAAAGAGCTTAAAAGGTGAGATTACAGGAACGATTAATATTCTAAATCAATTAAAACGCAGAAACTTTAATTTATATGCTTTAACCAATTGGTCAGCTGAGACTTTTGTTTATGCTAAAGATAATTATGCATTTTTAAATGATTTTATTGATATTGTCGTTTCAGGAACTGAAAAGTGCGTCAAGCCGGATGCAAAGGTTTATCAAATTTTATTAGATCGTAATCATATTATAGCGAATGAATCTCTATTTATTGATGATCGCCAAGAAAATGTTGACACAGCACTTGCATTAGGTATGCAGGGAGTGACCTTTAAATCACCCGAGAAGTTACGAGAGCAACTAGAGACATTGGCTTTGATTTAAAAACCTAAAATTAAACTTCAACTCCCGCTCTCGTTGTTATTTAAAGGCACTTTAAATGTGAGAGAGGGAGCTACTATTGTTAATTAGTTACTTACTTTCAGCGAGTGCTTGTTCAGCCAGTAATAACGCGCCATAAGTGCCCGCGAGTTGCTCGAGTTTAGGATAAACAATATAGTCTTGAATATTTTCTAAAATTGCGGGATGTTGCACATAACCGTTAAGCAGTGTTGGTATTTTTGTATGGACTTTTTCAAGCAAACCCTCTTGTTGCATGACGCCGCCACCTAAAATAATGCGCTCAGGTGAATAAGTTACGATTAAACTGCTTAGGCCTACACTAATATAATGTGCTGCGAGTTCCCAAGCTGGATGGTCTTTGGGTATGCTATGTGTTGACATTTGCCAGCGTGCTTTAATGGCAGGGCCTGCGGTGCGACCTTCCCAGCAGTGATCATGGTAGGGGCAGTTGCTGTTAAATTCTGTATCATCGGGGTGAATGGGCACAAAAATATGACCCATCTCAGGGTGAGTTAGACCATGCACTGGCCTGCCGTGAATCAATGCGCCGACGCCAATGCCCGTACCGACGGTGACATAGAGCAAATTATCTAAACCTTGGCCATGGCCTAAATGGTGTTCTGCTAAGGCAGCGCCGTTGACATCTGTATCGAATTTCATCGGTAGCGCTAATGCTTCTTTGAGTGCGCCCATTAAATTAAAATTGCACCAGGGTAGCTTAGGTGTGCTAGTGATATAGCCATAGGTTGGAGACTTGAGGTTTGGGTCGATGGGACCGAAGCTGCCAACACCGAGGGCTGAAATCTCAAAATTTTTGAAAAATTCGATGATCTTGGGGATAGACTCTGCTGGGGTTGCGGTTGGAATTGAGATTTTTTCAATAATGTCATGGTCTTGATTTCCAACTGCGCAGACAATTTTAGTACCACCTGCTTCTATACCGCCGTACAACTGCATATCGATTCCTATTCTTTACTTAACTTTGACTGTTAGGGATATTAACTTGAAATGTCAATGAGTACTAGTCGCTGCTGCAGAGTCGCAGTATAATCGGTTAAATTTGGTTCAATTTGATGAAAATTAGACAGGAGTGTAGTGATGGGTGTAACCCGTGAAGAACGCCCTTGGGGGTTTTATGAAAGTCTACGTATGGCAGATAACTATCAGATCAAACGCATTGTTGTAAAGCCGGGCGCTGAGCTTTCTTTGCAGTTGCATCACAAACGTGCTGAACATTGGGTTGTTGTTGCCGGTGTTGCTGATGTAACCCGTGATGATCAGATCATACGCTTAGAGCGCGATGGTCATATTTACTTGCCAGTTGAGTGTAAGCATCGCATTAAAAATGTCGGTGAGACTGATGTTGAATTTATTGAAGTGCAAGTTGGTGATTATTTGGGTGAAGATGATATTGTCCGTTTTGAAGATCGTTACGGCCGTGCTTAATTAAAATCAGCCGTAATTTTTCTGAATCTAAAGCCTGCAAGTGCAGGCTTTTTTAGTTGAGTTACTCAGTTTTATTTCTTGTTATAACATGATTTTTATTGATTTTTTGATGCATTGCGACAATAAATTAGAGAAGATAAGGGAGAAAAATCAGATCCTGCAGATCAAGGAGAAACGCGATGCAAAATCAACTCATTGATGAAAATGCTAAATTGGAAGAGCGTATAGAGAATAAAACAGTAGATGTGATTAAACCGATTATTGCGGAGGGGGAGAGTGAACCGGTAAAAATCACTAGTGAAGTTGCGAATGAACTAGAAAACTAGAACGATAAAACTTTAAATAATAATTACGGTACATCAAAAAATTACTACGAGCCTCGGTCTTGTGCACACGCCTGTGTGCATTTTTATTTTATCTTTTTCTGAAAATATCTTTTAATTTTAGCTGGTTAGTTGTTTGACTTAGCTGAATAAGCTTTGTTAAAGTAGGCCGGTGTGATAAATAAGAAAGTTTCTAAAATCTTACGGAGAGAGTTCTCATGATGAAAAAAATATTAATTGCTGCAAGCGTTGCAGCTGCTCTTGGTGTATCTGGCACAGCGATGGCCGGTGGTGGTGCTTTAGGCATGCCAGCAGGTCATCATGTCTATTTAGAGGGTGCTCTAGGTTACGTTAATCAGCAAGACTTGCCAAATGCTGCTACGGGCGTTTCGAAAGATGATAAAAATATTGGTGGTCGTGTGGCTGTAGGTTACATGTATGACCTTAACCCGATGTGGGGTATAGGTGCTGAGTTAGGTTGGGGCTATTATGGGAAAACTGAATACAGCGCTGGCGGGAATTCGCTTAATTTGAAATCAACAGCTTGGGACGTGTCTGCAGTAGGTACTTGGCATATCAATCCACAGTTTGACCTCTTTGGTAAGGCAGGTATGGCTTATGAAGACTTCAATGGTAGTGGTACAGTAGGTGGACAAAGTTTAAGTGGAGATAATAAAGAGTGGAAGCCACTTTTAGGCATAGGTGTTGGTTATAACTTTAACCCAAATCTACAGCTTAATTTGACTTATACTCATATCTTTGGTGATGATATGAGTTCTGGTGTTATTAGTGATAGTGATGTGGCTACAGTTAATTCTGTGCTGCTGGGTGTTCGCTACACTTTCTAAGTTTCTTCTCTAGATATTTGAAAAGCTCGCAATTGCGGGCTTTTTTATTGCCTGAAATAACTTTAAGTTGTGATGTGTTGATAGTTTGCTAGATTAAAAAGAGCGTATACGTTTTTTTCAGTAGGGTGCGGCCATGAAAAAAGTGATTACAGGGTTAGCCTGTCTTTTAGCAATATCACTATCAATACCTAGCTGGGCTGCGCCATCTGGGCTATATATAGAAGGGACCTTTGGCTGGGTCGGCCAATCTGGCCTGCCGTCGCAAACTGCCTTGTCTGCAACGGAGAAAACGGACAAACATATGGGTGGCCGTGTTGCGATAGGTTGTAGTTTTGAGTTAGATCAGCAGTTAAGTCTAGGAGCTGAATTGGGTTGGGGATCTTATGGTCGTTCGGATTATGGTTCTGTGGGTCCGTTAGATTCTTCTGCCATTGACCTGCAAGCTGTGGGAAATTTTTATATCAACCCGCAGGTTTCTTTGATAGGTAAACTTGGTTTAGCTTATTCGAGTTTAAAAGTGAACAATGCCTTTACTGATGGAAATCGTGACGAATTTAATGTGATTTTCGGTGTTGGGATGGGGTATGACATTAGCCAGAATCTACAGTTTAATGTTATTTATTCGCATATTTTTGGTCACGATGTAAATATCGATAATAGTTCAAACACAGCGACGATCAATGCAGTATTACTGGGTATTAAATATACATTCTAGTCTTGTGCTTTCAAGCAAGACAGTTTGCCTTGCTTTTATTGCTTGTGTTTTAGATTTACCTTGGGTTCATTAATCTTTCCTTAATAGAAAAAATCCTATATTTATTGTTTAATGCCTTGTAGCACAAGGCTTAATTGCTTATAGTTGACTTTAGTTTTTAAAACTTTCATCATAATTCGGCAAATGAAAAAAATAGTATTGAGAGAGAGTGATTATGATTAAAAAAACTTTGATTGCCGCTGCTGTTATCGGTAGCATGGGCGTAACTGCGGCTGCATTTGCACAAACAGGTGTTTATGTCGAAGGTCAAGCCGGTTATACCCTACAACGTAAGATGAACGTCCCAACTGCGACAAATAAAGATCGCAAGAAAATCGGTGGTCGTGTAGCGATTGGTTATAACTACGATATTAACGATATGTTTGGCCTGGGTGCTGAACTGGGTTATGGCTACTATGGCAAAACATCTTATACCGTACCAGGAGTAACTGGTGATGCGACTGCTAAATCAACTGGTTTTGATTTGGTTGTTGTACCGACATGGCACATCAATCCGCAGTTTGATCTGTTTGCAAAAGCAGGCTTAATGCGTGAGAAGCTTTCTGGAGAAGATGCTGCTCACGGTGATAATACGGCAACTAAGGTTGTTGCAGGTTTGGGTGCAGGCTATAACATCACACCCGCATTACAAATTAACATGACTTACCAGCATGTCTTTGGTAATAACATGGATAACGGTGCAACTAGTGATAGTGATGTTCCTAGCATCGACAGCGTCTTTGCAGGTGTTAAATACACGTTCTAAGAACGGTAAACCTGACGTTAAAAAGCCCGCAGTTGCGGGCTTTTTTTTATGCGTTAGAATAGGCGAGATATAATTTTATAATCGAGTAGATAGCTGAATAATAAAAAGGCAGTGGAGAAGCAATGAAAATTTTAGCATTAGAAACAGCAACCGAAGCTTGTTCAATTGCTTTGCAAGTGGGTGATGAGGTTATTGTTGACCACCGTATTGCACCGCGCCAGCATACTGAGCTGCTATTGCCGATGATCAAAGAGCTACTTAGTAAAGCTAGCCTTCAAGCTCAAGATTTGGATGGCATTGCTTTTGGCCGTGGTCCAGGAGCTTTTACGGGAGTAAGAATTGCTTGTGGAATTGCTCAGGGTTTAGCGCTCGGTGCAGGCGTGCCATTATTATCAGTTTCGACATTGCAAACCCTTGCTCAGGGGGCTTATCGTCAGCATGGTGCTGAAAAAATCATTACAGCCATTGATGCGCGCATGAATGAAGTCTATTATGCTGCATTTGAGATTACTGAGAAGCGACTTGCTCAAGCGCTTATCTTTGAGAGAGTCTGTGCGCCTGAGAATATTGAATCACCTGAGAGTAATGGCTCGTGGTGTGGTGTGGGGACTGGTTTTGCAAGCTATGCACAGGCATTGAATTGTGAATTGGGACAATATCTAACAAAGGTGATTGATGATGCATTGCCTAATGCGATTGATATTTTGCCAATGGCACGAGATTTACTTGCACAAGGGAAAGTAACAGCGCTAGAAGATGCGGTGCCTGTTTACTTACGCGATAATATTGCTAAAAAATCAACGAAAAGAGTATTTTAATTTTTTAAACTCTCTCAATTTGACTTTAAAGGGTCTATGTATTTAGCTTAAAGTAAGAGGCTAGGAAGGGATTTTTATGTCTGCGCTTGGGCTAGTCAATACATCTTACTTTCCAGTAACGCATACTTCTGGCGCGCAGGCTCATGCGACAGTCACGCCTGTTCAAAAGCAAGTAAAAGAAAATCATCAGCAGCAATCAACCTACCAATATTGGCAAGTTCAGCCTAATATTCGCTCAGAGCGTGCGGTTGCAACGTATGAGCAGTTCTCACGTAACAAAGACAAAGAGCAGCGAGTCAATCAACTCGCTCGTGTCGATCTTTACGCTTAATATACGTCTAGCGATGTTCTATAATCATTTTGGAGGATGTCTTGGTTTTTCCTCGCTTCTTCTTGTGCACAAGTGTGAAGAGGGGTACTATCCCCCAGAGAGTTGAGCATGTCTTTTATGTCTTGCGGGTCTAGAGAAAAAGAAAAATCATCGATCTTTTGGCCATTAAGTTGTATCTGTAAGAATTGATTGAATAGGTCATAATTTTGCAGTGCTTTTCTTGCTTTGAAGTAAGCCTTGGCGAGGCGTGGTATTTCATATTCTTTAGCTTCGATATTAAGGAGGGTTTGTTGTAAGCCAGATTTTTTATTTATAGAAGATGCTAGCTGAGCGATAGTACTTACTTGCTTGTCTGCTTGTTCTTCTAACTGTTCTTCAGGGCTATTCTCAAGGTCAATGGGCTTTTGAAAACGCGTGGTTATTTCTATTGGAGCATCAGGCGCAGGTTGTATTATTTTAGCATCTAATTTTGGCCCTTGATTTAACTGGTAACCAGAAATGTTAAAACCGTTGCTTGTTTTCTCTACTTTGTCTATCGAGACTCCATCTTGCTGTAATAGATGGTCTCTTAGATCTTTAGCGCTCATTGCCATCAAATCTTGTTCTAAAGCGAACGTGTTGTTTGTTATTTGATGCTGTGGTGCAGGTTCAGGGCTAGGTGTTAAGTTCAGCTCTTGCTGATGCAGTTTTTGTATCTGAGTGATGGCTTTCTCTGGCTCTTTTAGGCTTTTTGTTGGAATATCAAAAGGGTCAAGTTGCTTTTTAAGATCTTCCTGGGCTTGTTGCAACTGTGCTGACAGATTATTTTCAGTTATTTCTTGGATGTAGATTGATATTATAGCGATAATTTGCTCTTTTTCTTTTGGGGTTTTTTCTTTCCACCATTGTTCGAGTGTCATCTGTTTGTAATCCTATGCTATTTTAACGTTGCTATGGCATGATTTATTGGCATTAAATACCAGTTTTTGATAAATTAGTTAACATTATTTTTTATATCGCCAGTAAGATCAACAGATAAGGTTATGGATTTTTTTCAGTTAAGTAGAGCTGATTTCAAGCTGATTTTTGTCATAGCAACGCCACTCAATCACAGCATATTCAGCTAAATGATGAGTATAAAAAGGGTCTTGCTCTATCATTTGCCAAGCTTGTTCTTTCGTATCGGTAAATAAAATCATCCCTCCTGTGCGAGGTTCTAATGGGCCGGCGAGGAGTACTAAACTATCATTCATGTAATTTTCTATGATAATGCGATGTGCCGCTTTATGTTGATCTAAGTGTGCTAAATCAACCTTGTAGTCGAGCTTAATAAGGAGCATACTGGTTGCCTTTGCCGTTTATTGTTAATAAAAGTAGCCTAACAAAGGCAGGATATTATGATAATGAGCGCATTCAGTAAAACTGTATTTATCTATTCGAAATAATAAAAAATATTGAGATTAAGAGTGAAAAAATGTTGGCTCCTTTAGAAACTTATATTGCTGTTGTTGAAGAAGGCTCACTAGCAAAAGCGGCGCGGCGTTTAAAACTATCGACAGCTTCAATAACGCGACGAATTAATCAACTAGAAGAAGACTTAGCTGTTCAACTGCTAATTCGAACGACTCGCCATGTGTCTGTGACTGAAAAAGGTCAGGCATTTTATCAGAGTAGTTTGAAAATTATTGCTGAGTATCGCTCTGCTTATCATGCAATAACAGAGTCTTCTGAGCTGATTGGCAAAGTGAAGTTAGGTGTTCCTGCTTCTTTATATTTTGATTATTTATTACCTAACCTACCTGATTTTATTGAGCAATATCCAAATTTACAGCTAGAGATTGTTCAAGGAAACCATTTGGACCACCTGATTAGCCAGGGGTTTGATTTGGCTTTACACTGTGGCGAGTTAGTTGATAGCTCGTTATATGCGAAGAAAATTGGTTTGTGGTCTAAATATATCTGTGCAAGCCCTGGTTTTTTTCAGAAAAAAATAAGGTTAATATTATTAATCACTGCACAAGCCAAGTTCTTTTAGAACTCGATTGTTTGGATCACTATGATAATCGCCACGGTGGTTGGTGGCTACAAAATGAGGGTGAGCGATTTTTGCAGCCGATCCAATTAACACACACGACGAACAGTAGCTTGGCTCTGCGACAAATGGCGATTGCTGGGTTAGGTGTGGTTTATTTACCAAGTTTTACGGTTAGATCTGCAATTAAGCAGGGCGAATTAATCCGAATTTTACTTAATTATGAGCCACAGTCATTACCTATGTATGCGGTTAGCTTGCAACCTTGGCGACAGCAGACGAAACTTATTTTTTTACTCGAGTGGCTAAAGGAAGTGCTGCAAGGTGCGATACTCTCTTAGTATCGTGCTTATTCTAAATTTTATTGCTCATGAAAATGGGCGGTATTAAAGATACTGTAATATTATTAATGTAATTGTTAAATTTAAATTTAAATTAATTAATTAATTTGAAACCTTGCTTATGAAAATATTAGTATTTATTTTAATACACGTGCTATTGATCATTATTCCTAATCTTTCTATCTCAAGGACGGTATCTGTTTGTTGGGAAGCAGAGCTGAAACCTCCTTATATATTTAAGGACTTGCAGGGAAAATTAAAGGGAGTCGCTTATGATATAGTGGTTCAAGCACTAAAAAGTCAAAACCTTAATGTAAAGAATATGGTATTACCTTGGAAAAGATGTTTATCAAATGCGGCAGCAGGAAAGGTTGATCTTGTTCCAAATGCATCTTTTAAAGAACAACGGTTAAAATTTGCTCATTACAGTTTGCCCTTGTATACAACACACCTAATGTTGGTTTATAACAAGGAAAAATTTAAAGATATTCCTAAAATTCAAAAAATTTCTGAGCTGCATAAATTTAAAATAGGAGGAGTTTTAGGCTTTAATTACTCTAAGTTTGTAGGTGTTGATATCATTAGAGCTAATTCAAGGAAAACACTTATTGATCAGTTGCTTTTGAACCGTATTGACTTTGCAATTTTGCAAAAAGAAGTTTTCAACGAATGAAAAAAGAGAAACTGATAACAGCGGAAAACCTTTGGTTTACTCCAGCACCGGTTATGAAAGAAAAAACATATTATGTCTTAGTCTCGAAGAGTGTTCCTGAGTCGTTAAACTTAAAGACCTTACTAGATCAAGGTATTAAAACACTTCATGAAGGTAATGCTATCGAGGTGATTTATAAACAATATGGGTTATCTGCAACGCCCTAGATTTGATCCAGCAAACTCAATGTATCTGGTGATATTTCCATCCCCCTTCACGCTCAAGCACTTAGGAAATATAATACTCTGAACTATCAACCATAATATGAAAGGCGAATTTTTCGGTTTTCTGTGCCGTATGAAGCAATGGGTTGGTTCTTGTTTGTATCGCATTTTTCGAATAATATTTCGAGATATTCAAATTTAAGCTGGATTAATCCTAATTAAAGTCGATTTTCTGCATAAACTTTCCTCAACTAAGTGACGTCGACTTGCTGCGGTTATAGCTTTTTTTCAACAATATCCTTGAGCACTTTGCCCTCTAGGCTAATGTCTACGTACATCTGTTTTAGGCGACGGTTTTCCTCTTTCAGTGATTTTAAGCGTCGTAGATCCGAAACACTCATCCCTTGTATTTGGATCTGAATTTGTAGTAGCTGCTTTTAGCAATGCCATACTGACGGAAAATATCTTCAACTTTAACATCGGCTTCGCCTTCATTGGGCATGGCTACAATCTGTGACTCTGTTAATTTTGATCGTTTCATCTTCCTTCTCCTGTCTAAGTTAATTTAACAGAAGATTCTACTTATCATTTGTACTATTTTAGGGGAGGGCTGCCAATAGCTAACAATATAGAAAAATAGAAGTTTTTATTAATTATCAAACTTATTTTACATGTTACTATAAGCGAAATTTATTTTTTATATATAAGAAAACAGAGTTTGTTTTATATATTTATGTGTTTTTATTTTAGTTTGGTAAGGTTTTCTTCCTAAACAAGTATTTAAGTTTTTGGAATGTAGTATGCCTGAATACAAGATCGGAGTAGTAACCTAGAATATATAGGTAATAAATAATGTTGGTGAAGGGTGCGCTGGTCAGGTTGTAGATGAGTTGTCAAAAGACGTGGATATTCTTTTATTTCCGTTTGTTATTAATGTTGATCAATATGGTTAGCCGGTAAGTTTATTTTTAAATAGGGAATACATTCCCTATTTATCGAAAAAATATAGGATAAATAAAGATGCCTTCGATGCAAATTAGAAACAAAAAAGTATTAGATAAGTTAATTCAGTTAGAAAAAATATTAAAGGATCCTAAAACAACGAAGAAGCAAAAAGAGGAGATAGAGTCCATGATAGACTCTATACCTCACGAAAAGGGTTCATCATCCGATGCGAGCCAGGGAGCGCCAAGCGCGGGGTGAGTATTCCGAGGTAGGCTCGGATTTTTAGCAGAGCGGAGTGACGTAGGGCCTTTAGGTCCGGAGTCGGCGGAACGAGTGTCTAAAAATCTATACGAGCCGTAGAGTCATCTGAGAGCGAGATGCGGAGTGTGCCGAATTAAGGCACGGAGCGTCTCGTGACGGGGACGGCCGAGGCATTATAGTCGTCGCGTTTTGCGAGGCGATTTTGCACCATGGAAGTGCAAAATACCTACCGAGGTAGCGACGCTTCCGAATGTATTCTGCCTTATATATCGCTTATATTTGGCAGCGAATGGGCAATATAGCGACCGCCTCTCTGAGTGAAAAAGTAGGATATTTAAAGGAATATATTAATACTTTTCAAAAAAATGAAGTAGATGACCAACAGGAATCTAATCTATTTAAAAATATAGAAAGTACACTAGAGAGTCATGATTTAGTTTTTAGCAAACAGAGTGATATAACGTCAGCATTGGACTTAAAAAGAGACCCGAGTATTCCATTTTCAGTGGCTACAATAATTGCGGACCTTACAATGGATAAGGGT
>NZ_MDTU01000001.1:914840-917553 GCF_001720395.1 Piscirickettsia litoralis | reverse complement strand
ATTATGTAGATTTTTATACCAATGAATATTAAATATGAAAGGGTGTAAAATTCAGGAAATCTGTATGCGAAAGTAATTGAAGTTTGGTGCCCCCTTACTTTTGAAACAGAGACTTCTAATAAGCCATTGACGAATAACGAAGCTGAACGTGAACTATGACATTGAATGATTCTGCACAAGTTAGCCCAAGGCACTCGTGTAGCATTAGGTAGTAAAATCGTAAGTATTTTATCGATCAATTTGATATAGAAAAACGCAGAGGAAAATAATTGATTGACGTGATAATGGGCGTTATTTAGAAAGCACGTTTAGGGTTGGATGTTTCAAAAATATTAACATCAGAGCCTGCTGCATGGCAGGGCCTGAAAAGATACTTTTATAATAGTTTTATCAACTAAGTGCTCTGAATACAAATCTATCAAGCTGGCTGTTGAAGAGTGACTAGAGGGGTTCAGGTACTTATGAAAAGTTCGAAGATTATGAGGAAAAGAATATGCCAAAACAACATAAAGGTGCAGGTAAAAAGACAATAAGTGATACCATTGCAGCGAATAAAGAGAGTGATGAGAGTAATAATGACAGTGAATATGAGACAGATGATGAGAGCAATACAGATGATGAGAGTAATAGTGTTGAAGCTTTACTTCTAAGTAGTTGTGATGATGACGATGATCCGGAAAGTGACACCGAAGAAGTCGATAATGAGCCTAAAATTGATTTTAATGGCTATGATGAAATTTTTTATGTTGGGAAAAATTTTTCTATCCATATCGAAAAAAATTCACCTTATGTAATGACTGTATTTACAGATAAACGCATTGTTACACCAATCTCTGTCGATTATGGTGGAGCAATTATTGATCATCATGATGAGCACAAACACCTTCACCAGGCTCTGTCAAAAGAGAAACATAATGAGCACTATCACTTTCCACGCCCGTATGATTTAAGCCTTAATAAGTTCAAGGAATACGCAGATATTGTAGCAAAAGAACTAGATGGCAGCAGTTGTCACTTGAAATTTTTTACTTCAAACAAACAGCAGCGATTACAGGTCAAATTAAAGCAAAATTTAGCTCTAAAAAATGGTTCTTTACCCTTATTAGAATCTGATAGTACTGTGAAACTTTCGCAAGAAAATAAAATAAGTCAGGTTCAGCCGTTTTTAAATTCTTTTATTAAGCAACCTCAAGAGGAGAGTAAAAAGGTCGATTCATTCCCTCACTTATAAATATGATTCATATTGGATATATATTGTTTTATGTAATTAAATAACTTGATTTTTGTTTATTTAAAATCGTATAAATAGATCTGTTATGGATTAATTAATATTGTTTATTACTTATTATTTTCGCTTATTTTTACATGTTGATCAATATGGTTAGCCGGCAAGCTTAGCGCTCTATTTTTTATATTTAGAGGCTAGAGGTTAGAGGCTAGAGGTTAGAGGTTAGAGGTTAGAGGTTAGAGGTTAGAGAGTATGCCAGAATTAGAATATAGAGAATCACGAAGCGATTCCGTAGATTCCACAATTGATAGACGGTTGGAAAATGGAACAATTGACACCTATGAATCACAAGGGGGTTTAGGTGCTGGAAATAACGGAAGTGTTAGGCGTTTTGAATCTCAAACTGGTTTAGAGCGTTATGCGGTAAAAAGGCCACTTGATCCAAGCCCAGTTGAGCTAGGTGTGCTGAAGTTAGAAGGGGAATTATTTAAAAAAGTCTATCCAAATGAAGAGGTTTTATTTAAAGCGACTTCTAATTCAGATGGTCGTTTAGTTATGCCGCTTTTTCCAGGTGGTAATTTCCATGAAACACTGAAAAAATACCCTAATAGAATTGGTGAAATTATTGTTGCTGTAGCGCTGGAGCTTCAAAGGGTTCACGGGAAAGGCGTAATACATGGAGATATTAAATACGATAATGTCATTATCGAAGAGAAAAATGGGGTATTTAATGCAAAGTTCGTTGATTTTGGTTGGGCATATAAGAATCCAGGTGAAGCTCGGACTATAACCTCCCAATGTCCATATTGGGCGACAGAAAGAACCCAAACTAAAATAAAACTTAAAGCTGACACGAGCCAAGATGTTTTTTCTTTTGGTTGGATGCTATCCTTTGCTCATCGAACAGCCAAAAAAATTCCTAAAGAGTTTCACCCATTTATAATAAATTCTCAATCAAAAAATCCACAACAACGACCGAATTTAAAATTATTTCTTAAGACTAACTTGCGTCCTATTTTGGGAGAGCACTACTCATCGCTTGCTATCGCTAATATAGAGTCTTATCAGGCTATGAGAGCTATAGGTTTAAGCAAACCCTATATCAAAAAAGCGTTTGATAACCCTGAGAAATTCGCTCAAATGCAAGCTCTTGGTTTGAACAAAGCTTACACCGAGAAAGCGTTTGATAATCCTGAGCAATTCGCTCAGATGCAAGATCTTGGCTTGAACAAAGCTTACACCCAAAAAGCGTTTGATAATCCTGAGCAATTCGCTCAAATGCAAGCTCTTGGTTTGAACAAAGCTTACACCCAAAAAGCGTTCGATAACCCTGAGCAATTCGCTCAAATGCAAGATCAAAGTCTTGGTTTGAATAAAGCCTACATCTAAAAAAAGCGCTCGACAAGCCTGAGCAATTCACTCAAATGCAAGAGCTCGGCCTGAACAAAGCCTACATCTAAAAAAGCGCTCGACAAGCCTGAGCAA
>NZ_MDTU01000001.1:894798-914479 GCF_001720395.1 Piscirickettsia litoralis | reverse complement strand
AGCCTGAGCAATTCACTCAAATGCAAGAGCTCGGCCTGAACAAAGCCTACATCAAAAAAGCGCTCGACAAGCCTGAGCAATTCACTCAAATGCAAGAGCTCGGCCTGAACAAAGCCTACATCAAAAAAGCACTCGACAAGCCTGAGCAGTTTGCTCAAATGCAAGCGCTCGGCCTGAACAAAGCCTACACCCAAAAAGCGTTCGATAACCCTGAGCAATTTGCTCAAATGCAAGGGCTCGGTCTGAACAAAACTTACACCCAAAAAGCGTTCGATAACCCCGAACAATTTGCTAACAATTATCAGAAATTACTAAAACTTCACACAGTTTACAATTCTATTGTTAGCAAAGTTAAAAAAAATGAGTTCGATGTGCATGGATTCGGAGGAGGTAACACTATTACCCTCGACGGAGAGCAAAAAACTGTTCCTAGAGGAATTAGTAAAATATGGTCAGAAATTACAGATGAACATGGTAATTTTAAATTAATGGATGACGTCGACTCTGCTTTAAAAAATTCCAAGTCTCAAGCAAACAACAGAAAAAGTTCTCGAGGAGCCACTGTTGTGAGTATATTTTTTGGTTCATATCGGGACCCTAAGCTTAAAAAAGCATATAACGAAATTAGCCAATCCTTTGATTGATTTTATAGAAATGATAGGCTTGTTAACATCTACAAACAAAATTTCAGATCAAAAGTTTGCAGATGTTAACAGCTCGTGTTTGTAAATGATAATGCTTGTGCTGCAACGTCTTGTTATTTTGATTTTTTGAGCTTTGTGACTGAGTTAACATCGATTAACAACAGCTTGCCTACCTTGGAGCTTAGGGGGTTCACTAGAAAAGTGTGATTGAGAACCCCCTACACCTGACTGTGTAAACAGTGATAAAACATAAAAACACAAATTAATCGATTAAAGTAAGTGTGTTATCTTAATTTAGATGGAATAGTCCTGTATCAACGATGTTGGGCAGTATGGATATATTGACTACAAAATCATCGGTACCTGCAATAACTTCTCACTTGTTTGATTAACCTTATTATGTCCTGAATTAAGCACTAGATTTTCTAAAACGCCAAACTATAGCCAAGAAAATAGCGTTATATCGCGCAAGCTAGTTAATTTGATTTTAGCGCCTAGGAAACACAATACTCTGAACTACTAACCATAATATAAAAGGATATTTTTTCGGTTTGCTGTGTCATGTGAGGCAATGAGTTGGCTCGTGCTTGTATCTCATTTTTCGAATAATATTAAATTTAAGATGGATTAATCCTAATCAAAGTCGATTTTCTGCATGGTGGCTAGAGTTTTGTGATGATTTATTATCTTATATAAACGTTGCTTTGAGTAATGAAGCACAAATGATTTTTTTGATTGGCTCTATTATCTGGTCCAATATCTTATAAATCTTTGGTAACAATTCATTCTGTGCAGCAATCCATTGCTCTGTAGTTTTTTTCCGCAAGAAGAAGATAACCGTGATTTGCAAGTATAGACAACGGTTTTGGTGTGTTTGCGGTCCGGGTTAGAGCAGCTGCATTCGTCATGACCTGCAAACTTTGTTTTGTAGCTGAGCACCTTCACGACAGTTTCAACCACTGAGCGAGGAATATTCTCCCGATTGGTCACATAGTAGCGCCACCAGGCTCTGCCGGTTTGGAAAAGGTGTTTGAGCGTGAATTGAATCAGGGGTATTCTCTCGATTAATGAATTAGAGTAATTACATCTTTTTGATTAACAATAGATTAATCATGTTAACTAAGGTGCATAACGGGTAGCACTCAACGAAGTCACTCGCGCAGTGGATCGATGGTTGTTAAGCAAGTGGAAGTAGGAAGCTTGCGCCTTAGAGCCATAGGAGTACAATGCTCATGCATGCTAAATAGCATCTCTAACGTTTTTTGAGAGAGACAGGCGTATATGAGTCAACACCCCCCTAAGCCGTTAAAACCTTCCCGCTGGTTAATGCAATACGCGAAGCGATCGCGAGGCCCTTTACTTGGAACTGTGGGTTTCGGCCTTTTAGGTGCTATTTTATTGATTTTACAGGCTTACTGTATTGCACATTTAATCTCAGGTGCGTTTTTGAGCCATTTAAGCTTTGCTGAGTTATCACCTTATCTTTGGGGGATTTTAGTTCTGATTACCGTTCGTACTTTATTATTATATGGGCAACGTCGAGTGAGTTTTGCGATTGGTGCTAAAGTACGGACGGTGCTGCGCGAGCGACTGTTTCAACAGATGTTGGATCTAGGGCCGCAACATGGTCAGCGTACAGGAGCTTTGAGTTCTGCTTTGGTTGATCAAGTTGAGGCAGTACAGGATTTCTATCAAGACTATTTACCACAGATGTATTTAGCGGTGCTGGTGCCTGTTATGATCTTAATTGCCGTGTTTCCGGTGAGTTGGATTGCTGGAGCGATTTTTCTAGTTACAGCTCCACTGATTCCGTTATTTATGGCCTTGGTGGGTATGGGGGCGAGTAGCGCACATCAAAAGCACTTGCAGACATTGGCTCGAATGAGCTCACAGTTTCTTGATATTTTACAGGGCATTAGCACATTAAAGCTCTTTAATCGCAGTAAAGTGCAAGAAGAAAACGTCAGAGCCGCATCTGAAGAGTATCGCGTGCGGACCATGAGTGTGTTGAAGATTGCATTTATGTCCTCTGGTGTTTTAGAGCTGTTTGCTTCAGGTGCGATTGCGCTCGTTGCCATTTATTTGGGTGTTAGTTTATTGCAATATATCGGCATTCCAGCACATGGGATTACCCTGGAAATTGCTTTGTTTATTTTATTGCTTGCGCCTGAGTTTTACGCACCTTTGCGAACGTTAGGGACGCATTATCATGCACGCAGTAAGGCGGTGGGTGCGGCTGAAGAGTTGATGAAGCTATTTGCATTGAAGCCTCAAGCGTTGAATATTAAAGCTGGGCAGGCATTAAATATTGATAAAAGTCAGAAAAATAAAAAATTTGATATTGCTTTTAAAAATATTTGTTTTAACTATGAAGATGGATTGCCTGTTTTAAATGAAGTGAGTATGGAATTTAAGGCGTTTACTCATACGGCGGTTGTGGGTGCCAGCGGTGCAGGCAAGACCACTTTGTTGCAATTGTTACTGGGCTTTATTCAACCTGTTTCGGGTGAAATATTGATCAATGGTCAAGTGCTTTCATCATTAAATACCAGCGAATGGCGTAAGCAATTAAGTTGGGTTGGGCAAAACCCACGGCTATTTCATGGTAGTGTGCTGGATAATATTCGCTTAGCACGCCCAGAAGCGACGGAGCAGGAAGTGCTAGTTGCTGCAAAAGCGGCTTTCGTGAATGAATTTGTGAATGATTTGCCCCAAGGTTTTAACACTCCGCTAGGTGAGCTGGGTGTTGGTTTATCAGGGGGGCAGATTCAGAGAATTGCCTTGGCGCGTGCTTATTTGAAAGATAGTCCTATTTTATTGCTGGATGAGCCGATGGCGAGTTTAGATAGTGAAAATGAGAAAAAAGTATTAGAGGCTTTGGCTGAATTAGCTAAGGGGCGGACCGTGATTCATTTAACCCATCGATTGGTACAGGCGAAAGGTATGGATATTATCTATGTTCTTGATCAGGGACACTGTGTAGAAAGTGGCGACTTTGAGTCCTTAATGAAAGAAAAATCTCACTTTTATCGTATGGCGGCGCTATGAGTACCCAAATGCAGCAAAAATCAATGAAAACAATACAGCGGCTTAAGCCGTTTACCCAGCCTTTTTTATCACACTGGCGTTCGATGAGTTTGGGTTTATTATTGGGCCTGATGACTGTGGTTGCTGCGGTGGGGTTATTGTCGCTTTCTGGTTGGCTAATTTCAGCATCCGCAGGTGCAGGGCTTGCGATGGCAACGGCACTTGCCTTTAATTATTATTTGCCTGGAGGCGGGGTTCGAGCCTTTTCTTTAATCCGTATTTTAGGGCGTTATGGTGAACGTGTGGTGACACATGAGGCGACGTTTCGTATCTTAACGACCTTACGCGTTTGGTTTTATCGAAAAATAGAGCCATTAGCTCCAGCCGGCTTATTAAAGCAGCAGAGCGGTGATTTATTATCAAGAATTGTCAGTGATATTGATACGCTCGATGAGGCTTATTTGCGTATCATTGGTCCTTTTATGATTGCAATGGTGCTCTCTTTTCTTTTGCTATTTTTCTTGTGTTTTTTTAGTGTGCAAATTGCTTGGTCTGATTTTTTTACTGATGGTGGTGAGTGGTTTTTGTGTACCTTTATTGGCTGAGCGTTTAGGTCATAAAACAGGAATAAACTTAGTTACAGAAATTGCTCAATTACGCACGCATTGCATTGATAGTGCACAAGGCTTGATGGAAATACTTAGCTTTGGTCGTGAGCGTCGTGCTTTAACGGCGTTGCAAATAAAACATGGTAAATTACTGCAATTACAATCGCGTATGAATCATATTGATGCGCTTTCACAAGCGCTGATTTTATTACTGACAGGCTTGGCATTGTGGCTTGCTCTTTACTTTGGTGTGCAGCTTGTGCTTGCTGAGCAACTCAATGGGGTGAACCTGGCGCTAATTGCATTTGCGGTACTTGCAGCATTTGAAGCGATTATGCCTTTACCGCTCGCATTTCAATACTTGGGCCGGACGAAAAAAGCAGTCAGCCGTTTGCTTGATTTAGCAGAACAAAAGCCAGCGGTATTATTTACAGAGAAAGATAATAATAGTGATTTTTCTGGAAAGTATAGTATAGAATTTAACCAAGTTAGTTTTGCCTACCCTGAACGTGAGGCAATTTTTGAAAATCTTAATTTAAAAATTAATCAGGGTGAAAAAGTGGCGATAGTCGGCTCGACAGGGGCGGGAAAAACAACCCTAATTCAGTTATTAACCCGAGTATTTGATCCGGCCTCTGGTGTAATTAATATCGCGAATACTCATATTAAAAATTTTAGTGAGTCGAGCCTAAGGGGGTTGATGAGTGTTGTCTCACAACGCAGCCATTTATTTAATATGAGTTTGCGTGATAACTTATTGATTGCAAAACCTAAAGCAAGTGATCGCGAGCTTTATCAAGCGTTAAAAACTGCCCAGTTGCTCGATGTGGTTGAACAACTCCCTGAAGGCTTAAATACTTGGGTGGGTGAGCATGGTTCCCGTTTTTCCGGTGGACAAATTCGCCGTATTGCGATTGCCCGTGCAGTGCTTGCAGATCTCCCTATTTTATTATTGGACGAGCCGACAGAGGGGTTGGACCCTATTACAGCCGATGAGTTTATGAAAAGTCTCACTGAATTAATGGTGGGTCGCACGGTATTATTGATCACGCATCGCTTAACTGATGTGCAAGATATGGATAAAATTGCAGTGATGGAAAATGGCCAGATTATTGAGTTTGGAACTGAAGCAGAACTATTAGGGGCGAATAAGCGCTATGCTGGTTTATATGCTCAATATCATTTGATCTAATTCATTGATTTAATTTTGGTATTGTTGTTTATGAATGAATAGGTAAAAACTCAGCAATCGGCAGGGTAAATTTAAAACTAGAGCCTTCATTTTCTCCAGACGATTCAACCCAGATTTTGCCATGATGTTTTTCAACGATACGTTTGCAGGTGGCAAGTCCAATACCAGTGCCTTCGTATTCTTGACGCGTATGTAAGCGCTTGAAGGCATCGAAAATTTGTTGTTGGTAACGCTCTGGAATGCCGATACCATTGTCTTTAATACAAATAGTAACCTGGTGAGCGTTTTTGTTAAGTGTTGCTGAAATAATGACATTGGGTGCTGTGTTTGCGGTTGTGTATTTAATGGCGTTTGCGATTAAATTTTGAAACAGGACTAAGACAAGACGCTCATCAATAAAAATGCTCTCGGGTAGCTCAGAGATTGATATGTTTGCATTTTTTTCTGTGATGATCGCCTCTAAGTTCTCACAGGCTGCATGAATGATATCCTTTGGATTATGCTTTTGCATGTGCATAATGCGACCGGCATTAGAAAACTCGAGAATATCAGAAACGATGCCGCGCATACGAGTAGCTGCTTTTAAAATACAACTCGCTTCATCACTAAATTGCCCATACTCCTTGCTGTGTTCTAAGAGCATTTGGCTATAAATCATTAAAGAGCGCAAGGGTTCTTGTAAATCATGCGAAGCGGCATAGGCAAAATGTTCGATCTCTTGGTTAGTGCGTTCTAACTCGCTATTGGTTAGAGAAAGTTTCTGGTTTTTTTGCTCAAGCGATGCTTCTAACTGGTGCCTTTCAGTGATATCCATCAAAATTCCATTAAAATAAACATCACCGTTTTCCACAAATATGGGCCTGGAAGCTCCATGCAACCAGCGATGACTGCCGTCTTTTAAAATAGCGCGACCGGTATAGTTCCAGTCCTTTTGCTCAACAATGGATTGCTTAATGCTTTGCTCGAGCCCTTTTTTATCATCGGGGTGAACATTAACCGTTTGCCAATCATTTAAGGCCTCATTAGGAGAAATTTGTAGCACCTCCTCGATGCGAGGGCTAACATAGGAAAAACCACGTTCACCATTTTTCTTCTGATACCATTGGAAAATAATTCCAGGGACTTGAGAGACAATATGCTCAAATTGCTGTTCTTTTTCTGATAATTTTTGAATTAAATTTTTGTCCTGAGAAATATCAATGGCATTGGCAAAAATAACGGGAGGATCACTTTTATTGTGTTGGATTAGCACAGCAATACCTAAAAACCATAGGTAATGACCTTGCTTGTGGCGGATACGCTGGTTGTTAATAAAGTAGTCTGTTTTTTTATTGATGCAGTCTTGTAGTTTTTGCCAGCTGGGTTGAATATCGTCAGGATGCAATAATTCAGGGTAAGCTTGTGTTGCTTGGTTGGGGATATCTTCAGGTTTATAGCCAAGTATTTCGAGTAATCTAGGTGAGATTAATAAATTATTATCTTCAATTTGCCACTCTAAGGTGGCATCATATAATGTATGAAGAAGGCGGTGTTGTCGTTGATCTGTTTTAATTTGCTTAATTTCTGAAGCTTGCTCTAGGTAGAGGTGAGTCACATTGACTAAATAGCCTTCGTAATAGTCAACTTGAGATTTTTTTAGTCGGATCTTGATAGTTAATCCAGGTATAGGCTTCAACCCAGCGATTTTTGCCTTGTAAATGTAATACACGATAATTTTTATGCTGTAGCTCTGTTTTTCTCTCAGACAGATAGTAATCAAGTTCTGTTTTTAAACAGTTAAAATCATCTGGATAAATTAATTCTTTTAGGTTTAGTTTATTTGTTATATCAGATTTATTACGGCCAAATAGTGATAGTGTATTGCCTTCAATATCGGTAATATTAAAATCGTTGTCCCAACGAAGAATTACTATTGAGCTGTTATCAAGTTGGTTACGAGGAATTTGTATGGTGTTTTCGTTGAGCATTTAGATGCTTAAAATAAAAGGGGGCCTAAACCCCCTAGTCTATGGTCAGCTGATGGGTTTAGAGAAAAGGTCTGCATTTAAATAGAGATGGCAAATAATCGAGGCGATATAGCCTAATGCAATTGCCCATGTCCATTTTAAGTGGCTAAAGAAGGTATAAGCTCCTTTAGCTTGGCCCATGAGGGCTACTCCGGCGGCAGATCCGATGGAAAGCATGCTACCACCGACCCCAGCGGTGAGAGTGACAAGCAGCCATTGGCCGTGTGACATTTCAGGTTGCATGGTGAGTACTGCAAACATCACCGGGATATTATCAACGATGGCTGAAAGCACACCGACGAAAATATTGGCCGGTGTCGCATTATGAATCGCAGATAGTCCAAGCGCTTGACCCCATTGGCCATACATCGCCTCTGACAAGATGCTTAGGTAGCCGATTGTAGATAGGCCGCCGACGCAAAGGATAATGCCGTAGAAAAAGAGTAAGGTATCCCACTCGGCACGCTGTACTTTCTTGAAGATGTCAAAGACATAGTTGTCAGCAGCATCACCGATCTGTTTACGCCTGCGTTTTTCCAGCATTTTGAGATAATAGCCGAAGAATTGTAGGTAGCCTAAACCGAGCATCATTCCCGCAGCCGGAGGTAAGTGGAGGAAATTGTGGAAGCTGACAGCAGTCACAATCGTGAGTAAAAATAATACCATGGTTCTGCGAGCGCCGACTTTCATGTGAACCTTCTCATCATGCGCTTTAGGGTGTACTTTGGGGACTGCAAGCGTCATGATTGCTGCGGGTATGAGATAATTGATGACTGAAGGCAAGAAGATCGCAAAGAACTCAGTGAAATCGAGTATGCCTTTTTGCCAGACCATCAAGGTGGTGATATCACCAAATGGACTAAAGGCACCGCCGGCATTGGCAGCAACAACAATATTAATACAGCCTAAGGCGACAAACTTTTTATTACTGCTCCCTACAGCCATCACCACAGCACACATGACCAGTGCGGTGGTCAAGTTGTCGGCAATCGGTGAAATAAAGAAGGCGAGAATACCTGTAATCCAAAAGAGCTGTCTGTAGGTAAAACCCTTTTGTGTTAACCAAGCGCGCAAGGCTTCAAAGACGTTTCTCTCCTCCATGGCATTGACATAAGTCATCGCAACCAATAAGAAGAGGAACAACTCAGCATATTCCAATAGGTTATGGCGTATTGCAGCTTCTGCTGCGGCTGAAGAGCCTACTGTAGCTGCTAATATTGATACGATAATCCAGATTATCCCGGCAGCAACAATGACAGGTTTGGATTTTCGTAAATGGGTAAACTCTTCGGACATGACAAACAAATAAGCAATGATAAAGACAGTCAGAGCAAGTAAGCCTGCAAATGAAGAGGTCATGTTAAGGTTTAAGGGCGCTCCACCTGCGCTTGCAGCGAGGCTTAAGCCCGGCCATAACAAGCTGATCAGAGTAATGAACGCAAAAATGCGTGTTTTTGTAAATTTCACACCAGTTCTCCCTAGACTGCGCGTTATTTTAGATTGTAGTTGAATTTTTGTTATTTTAACTGTCTAAGTGAGCCTCCATTCTAGTAAATATCAATATATTTTAACAAGTTATTTGTTAATTGGGTGATTGTTTTAAAATATCTTGTATTTTTGTAACGGTTCAGTTGTATGGCGGGTGGTTTTTTGGTATAACTAGTCGGGTTGTTTTGCTCATTTAGAAGATGAAGTTTCATGAAGGTAGAGAATATGCGTCTGTTACATGTATTACCCAAAGGGGTTGGCAGTATCTTATTTGTAGAATCCTGTGAGCTATTTGGCCGCTTTGGTATTACTGCACTGCTTGTTTTTTATTTAAAGCAAAGTTTAGGCTTTAGTGACACGCATGCTTTTTTACTTTACACGACTTTTGTGGCGCTATTTAGTGCAACACCGGCTTTAGCGGGTTTGTTTATTGGTCGTTACGTGAATTATCACCAGTCAGCCTTGATAGGCATCTTTTTTATGATGTTGGGTAATTTACTCTTGGTGATTCCAGAGACTCAGCTTGTTTACTTATCGCTTGCGCTGATCGCTGTGGGTTTCGGCTTTTTCTATCCAGGTTTAACGACTTTATTGGGACGCCTCTATGATCGCTCTAGCGGTGGGCGCGACGCCGGTTTTACACTCTATTATATGGCTAAAAATATTGGCGCTTTATTTGCACCGATTATCTGTGGTTTCATAGGCCAAGCCTATGGCTATCATTATGCATTTTTGCTGTCTAGTTTTGTGATGATGATTGGTTTTTTCTTTTATTTTAAAATGCATGCGAACTTAACAACGATCATCGATGAGCAAGCAACACATCCGCTGCCTTTTAGTTTAACGGTGCTAAGTGCTGTGATTGCGGTATTTGTGTTGTACGCTGTGCTGGATTACCATTTGGTGAATTATCTAATCGCAGCCTGTGTCATTGGTTTCTTGCTACGTGTCGCTCCTTTTATGAAGCAACATATTAAAGTGATTGCAATTATTTTTGCTTTGATGTTTTTTGCTATTATTTTTGGAGGTTCCTTAGGTCAAGGAGGGACGACGTTAAATCTCTTTATCATGCGTATGGTAGACCGTCATATGTTTGGTATTGAGATTCCGCCAAGTGTTTACTATGCGCTTGATCCTGTATTCATGATGGTGATTGGGCCGATTTTGGCGATTGTTTATACCAAGCTTGCAAAGCGTAAACTAGAGCCTAGCTCGCTTTATAAGTGCATGTTTGGTTTAATTACATTGTCAATTGGCTTTGGTGTATTCATTCTCGCCGCTCAGCATGCCATGCAATTACAAGGTCAGGTGACGAGCTTGTATATCGTCATTGCATTTATTATCTTCCCGCTAGCAGAACTTTTTATTATGCCAGTGGCGCTATCAATGATTACTAAAATCTCTCCCAAAGAGCTGACGGCAACGATGACTGGAATGTGGATGCTCAGTCAGTCTGTGGGTAGCTTATTGACCAATAGTCTGTCTAAGTTAGGTGCGGTGAGCTTTAAGGTAGACGCGCCTGCGGCTTATGTACATGCGGGGTCGATTTATCGCTATGGCTTTAGTGCAACGGCATTATTGCTGCTAGGGTCGGGTGTTTTGATGGGGCTAGGGTCTTATCTATTACAACGCCGCTCTCAAAGTGCTCGTTATTTAGTTGCTGCTTAAGCTGAGCTTTGTCTTGACCTATTGGCTGAGTTAATGCTTAACTCATTGTTTTGGCAATTAAAGCAATGAGAGTTCGTTTAAGGAAAATCACGAGTCATGACGATGTTGCTATGGCTCAAATTATTCGAGGCGTATTGACCGAGTTCGGTGCAAACCGCCCCGGCTTTGCTTGGCAAGATCCAGAAATTGATTATCTTTCTTGCGCTTACGATAAGCAAGGGGCCGCTTATTATGTTATTGAGGATGATAAGAAAATTATGGGTGGAGGAGGGTTAATGGCATTAGCGGGGGTAGCGGGGATCTGCGAGCTGCAAAAAATGTACTTGCTACCAGCTTCTCGTGGCCTGGGTTTAGGCATGAAATTAATCGACAAGTTGATTGATACTGCAACAAAATTTGGTTATCAGGCCTGTTATCTTGAGACTTTGTTGTGCATGGAAGGCGCGAATCATCTTTATCAAAAAACAGGTTTTAAGCGATTAGATCAATCGCTCGGGGACACTGGGCATAGCAGCTGTGACGCCTTTTATGTTAAAAAGCTCAGCTCGGCTATTTCCACCATAGATAAATAGCGGGTTCTTGCAATTGGAAGTGCTGTAATTTCGTGCAGTTATTGAGGGTAAAGCCTTTGGCTTTTTCATTGAGCTGTAAAGTGTGCTGACTTGGCTTTAATCGTAACTCATCGATTGGCGTGTCTAGGCTAAGTGCATTAGTAAAGTATCGCATAATCAGTTGAGGAGAGTAATGGCTGGGTGAGCAGATGTGACCGATTAACTCATTGTTCTTTACTAAGTGAATGTCATAAAGTCTATGTGATAGTTGTAGAGCATCGAGGTGACGTTTAAGTAAATGAGACATAATTTGGATACAACCTCGCCTGGAAGTAAGTCTGTTGGGTAGAGCCTTGGGATGTTAATCAACTTCATTGGCCCTGTCAAAAATGTTCTAGATATTGATTTCTTTTCTAGCTTAGGGCATTATCAGTGCATTGTTAATTTTTTCTTAATGTTTCCTGGATAGAATCTGCGAACTGCCGAAGAAAATGACTAAAATTTTACTTTTATCAATGAATTAGAAAATAAATTAAGTTAGAGATCATTGCTTTATGAGTTTATTCGTGCGTCTGAAGAAAAATTATTTATTTTTTTATATCATTTTTTTATTTTTAATAGTATTCCAGATTGATTTCGCCGTTCCAGTGCAGTATTTAACAAATAGTTATCTTGTGGGTAATGCCTTTTCGGGGGCGACAACCAGCCCAACGATTGCCGTCATTGACTCTAACCCTGCGGTATTGGCGACGCTATCAGCGCCCGAACTTTATATGAGCGATAGTTATATTCGCTCTCAGACTAATAATGACCAGGCGGTTGCAACTCAGTCGATTAGTTCTGCGTTTTTCGGAACGACTGAACATCAGGTGACAGGGCAAACAAGTGCGAGAAATACAATGTCGAATCAAGTGCCGAGCTTTTCGGTGGTTTGGCCGGCATCATCCACTGTTTCGCTAGGTTTGGCGGTTACCGCAGGAAATGGTTTGAATTCAGAATATGATGATCAATGGGTCGGACGTTATCTGAATACTCAGATGAAGCTTACAACATTAAATATGACACCGATGATGGCGATTAAGGTGACACCTAAATTTTCTCTAGGGTTTGGTTGGCATTTTCAAAAAAAGCAAATTTGACTCTAAAGGTCTGTCAAGCTTTGGTCCATATGAAGAAACTGCAACCGCTTGGAGTCAAGGGTATATTGTTGGAGCTTTATACCAGTGGACGGAAAATACATCTATTGGCTTAAGTTATAACCACTTTTTTGAAACGAATCTCGATGCAACTGGGACTTATCACTCTAAAATTGCTGCACAGTTTCCTGACACGATAAACATTGGTCTGAGACATCGCGTGAATGACAAACTGACTGTCATGCTAAATCTACAAGAAGTATTATGGCGTCAGTTTTATCTTCAACAGCATACAGAAATTGCTTCAGGTATGACGAGTAGCGCACATTCTCATCTGAACTTAAAAAATAGTCATTTACTGTCGGCAGGCTTGGCCTATCGCTTCACCCGTAAAAATGTTTTAGATCTGGGTATTGGTGTTGATGATGGTAAATTCACTATATCGAGTCGCCGATTATGGTTAAGTGCAGGGCTGAGTCATCGCTTCTCTAAACAGTGTTCGATTGGCTTAAGCTATTTATATGGGAGTAAGCAAACGAGTACGGTTGAGGCAGAAAATCCGGTGACTCTTGCTAGTGGTGGAAACACGCTTGCTGAGCAAGTGAATACACTGACAATGCAATCAAGTAATATTGTTCAAATTGTTGCTTTAGGTTTTCATTACCGCTTTTAAAGTAAGTGTGGCCTGATTTTTGTATCTATCTTCAAGATTATATTTGGGTTTCGTTTTTATTATTGATTTGATTTAATAAGCTTGAAAGTGAATGGATATGAATAATAAGCTTAGCTGTGAGTAGAGCGAAAGGAAAAATAAATGGAGAATACGCAGAGCCAGGTATGGTATCACGTCGATGAAAAAAATGGTCACCGAGACGTTTAAAAGCGATATTGAAACAGGCTTAACTGATCAACAAGTAGAAGAATATAAAAAAAATTATGGCCCCAATTTATTGACGCCAAGAAAAGGCAAGTCTCCTCTCGTTCGATTTTTTACTCCATTTTCACCAGCCGCTTGTTTATATTTTGTTAGCCGCTGGGATTGTGACTTTGTTTTTAGGGGAGTATGTCGATTCTAGCGTTATTTTTGGTGTCGTAATTGTTAATAGTATTGTCGGTTATTTGCAAGAAAATAAAGCACTACATGCTTTAGAAGCACTGTCGCGAATTATGGTGACAGAAGCAAAGGTGATTCGTGAGGGTAAAATTCAGGAGCTTCCTGCTGCAGAATTGGTACCGGGTGATGTTGTATTACTGCTTTCTGGTGATAAGGTGCCTGCAGATTTGCGGCTTTTGCATGCGCGAGACCTTCGTATTGATGAGTCCGCATTGACGGGTGAGTCGGTCGCGGTTTCTAAACGAACCGATATATTGGCTGAAAATACGATTCTTGCTGAGCGTAAGAACATGGCCTATGCCTCGACCTTAGTCACCTATGGTAGCTGCAAGGGCATCGTCACAGCGATTGGCGATCATACTGAAATCGGACGTATTTCGACGTTAATGTCTAAGACGAAAGAAATTGATACGCCATTGACTCGCAAAATTGCCAGTTTTAGCCGCTTACTGTTGTGCTTAATTGTTGGTTTAGCCATTGCGACTTTTATTGCCGGCATGATCCAGCAAGAGCCACTTACCGAAACCTTTCTTGCTGCAGTTGCTTTGGCTGTTGCGGCGATTCCAGAAGGTTTGCCGGCAGCTTTTACGATTATTCTTGCCATTGGTGTTTCTCGGATGGCGCGCAAGGGGGCGATTATTCGCAAACTGCCGGCCGTGGAAACCTTGGGCAGTACAACGATTGTCTGTTCTGATAAAACAGGAACGTTGACTAAAAACCAGATGACGGTACAAGAAGTTGTTGTTGGTAGTGAGCGCTATAGCATCACCGGAGTTGGGTATGAGCCTGTGGGGGTAGCTTCAAGATGCAACGGGTCAGGTGATTGATGATAGTCACACTGCTTTGAAAGAGTGTTTACTGGCAGGATTGCTTTGTAATAATTCTTTGTTAGTGCAAAAAGAAGGGAACTGGGAAATTGACGGAGACCCAACCGAAGGGGCATTGATTGTTGCTGCACGAAAAACTGGGGTTGAGTGAGGAACACTATATGGAAGTGGCTCCTTGTATCAGCACAATTCCGTTCGAATCAGAATATAAATATATGGCGACACTGCACCACGTTGATCAAGGAAAATCAGGTGTTGTTTATATTAAAGGCGCGGTTGAAACACTCCTTGAAAAATGCAGTGCTGGCTCAGTTGATTATGACCAGATGAAAAAAGAGATGCGTCGATTGGCTTCTAAAAGCATGCGTGTCCTCGCCTTTGCTAAGCTCGAAGTGCCTGCGGGCCAATCAGAAATTAATCATCAGGATCTGACCTCTAATCTGACTTTCCTTGGATTGCAAGGGATGATTGATCCACCTCGAGAAGAAGCGATTCATACGATAAAAAACTGCCATGATGCGGGTATTCGTGTGTCGATGATTACTGGAGATCATGCGATTACGGCTGGAGCGATTGCAACGGCAATGGGGTTATGTGAATCGGGTACTTGTGTTGTCACTGGTGCAGATATCGATCAAATGGATGATGCTGATTTGGAGAAAACAGTGCAAGAGACTTTTGTGTATGCGCGCATATCACCCGAGCAAAAGTTGAGATTGGTTAGGTCATTGCAACAGCAAGGACATGTCGCAGCGATGACCGGGGATGGAGTGAATGATGCGCCGGCACTAAAGCAAGCAGATATTGGTGTAGCGATGGGGCTGTGTGGAACGGAGGTTGCTAAAGAAGCAGGAGATATGGTGCTCACTGATGATAATTTTTCGACCATAGGGCGTGCTGTGGAAGAGGGCCGCTGTGTCTTTGATAATCTCACTAAATTTATTGTTTGGACCATGCCGACGAATATGGGTGAGGGTTTAATTGTACTCACTGCAATTTTTACTGGATTTACGTTGCCTGTGTTACCCGCACATATTTTATGGATTAATATGACGACCGCTTTAATGCTTGGGATGATGCTTGCCTTTGAGAATAAAGAAGGGGATATTATGAGCCGCCCACCGCGCAACCCTGCAGCACCTATACTCAATAAAGCGCTGATTTTGCGTATTGTGATGGTGTCGCTGATTATGCTGGCAATGACTTATCTTATCTTTATCTGGGAAACGGCGCATGGTGCTTCGATTGAGGCAGCACGGACAACGACGGTCAATGTGATCGTAATGTGTGAACTATTTTATTTATTTAACTGTCGGTCATTGAATAAATCGATGTTTGATATGGGGGTCTTTTCTAATTTTTGGTTGTTGATCGGTGTGGTCGGTATGGTCTTGCTGCAACTGGCTTTTACTTATCTGCCGGCATTTAACTACTTGTTCAATACCACGCCGATAAGTTGGCAGTCATGGCTATGGGCGGTGATGGCTGGCATGCTAGTTTATATGGCTGTTGGCTTTGAAAAGTGGTTGCGGCAGAAAGTTTCGTTTATTCCGCTGGCAACCTCATCTTAATTCTGGCTTCATTCTTATTTTTATTTTTATTTTGATTTTAGCCATCAATGATTAAATGTTTGAGTATTAACCAACTGCTATATTCAACAAAGGCGTTAAGAGTCGCTTGGTCTCGTAATGGTATTGACTGTTGATATTCTTGATTCTCAATGGTGACTGTAATATTTGTGCGGCCAAACTGTTCATCACACCAAAATTCGTTTAAGCCTGCTAGTTTAATGTCAATACCTTGCGCTTTTGTTATTAATTGATGGGTCTCTTTTGTTAATAATTGGCTTTGAAAGTAGCCTAAGCTCGCTTGATCATTAATATTCAATGAGACTTGCTGGTTGATTAAATAATTAATTAATAACTCTTTACCACTTTGTTCTGAGCGTGAGACGATATAGGGCTTAAATAAGGTTTCTAATTGCTGTTGGCAGTTTTCATTAAGCTCAGTCGGATTTTTGCAGAGTAATTTAACCTCGGTATAAGGAAAGTGTGCACGAAAACCAGGATTATAACCAAACGGGCTGACAATCTCTGTGACTTCTGCGGCAATTTGAGCCTCGGATACACCCAGTAAGTGCCAGCGGTAAAGTTGGCTCGGTTCAGCTAAGTTTAATTTTAGTAAATAAGGTAACACAAATTGGTCAAAAATAGGCAAACACTCTCGAGGTGGACCAGGAAGCATAATAATTGATAAATCACCATGCTTTATGATGCATGCATCGGCAGAGCCGTGAGGGTTAGTAATAATTTCAGCACCCATTGGAAAGTAAGCTTGTTGCTTATTACTTTCATGCATTTTGATATTAAATTTTTTCCCAAGTTCGACGATGCGCTGCCAACTTTTATCATTGAAGACTAACTCTTGCTGGCAAAAATCGCTGATAGCAAAGCGAGTAAGGTCATCGGAGGTCGGTCCGAGTCCGCCAATGGTAATGATCGCTTGATGGTTTTTAGCGAGTGTTATTAAAGCGTCATGAATTTCTTGTCTATTATCAGTGGCAGTCATTTGTTGTCCGGGAGTGATACCTTGCTCGAACAGTTGTTTTGCAATGTTTTGACCATTGGTATTGAGCAGGTCACCATTGATGATTTCATCTCCGGTGGCTAATATTGCAACTTTTCTCATTGGTCTTTCCTCCATCAGTCATCAATCGAATAACAGCAGTCTACAATAAACACAGAGCATAACAAGGAACCTATAGCGATGGAATGCTTGTTTAGCAAAGTTCAGTTTTAAGCAAGAAGTAATATTGTCTATTATAAACTTGTTGTCATTCGCATTGATCGTTCGCATAATGGCAATGAGTGGATTAAAAATAATTAGGGGCAAGAGGATATAATGGCAGAAAACCAAGTGAAAAAGACGAAATATGGTCGAGTCACACGCATTTTACATGGCTTCATTGTGTTATCCATTGTTTATATGTTGATTGTCGGCTTTTTTGTTGACGAGTTAGGGAAAGTGAGTGGTCTATTTTTATCAATTCATAAAGGCTTAGGGGTGATATTGGTTTTTGTGACTTTAATTTTCTTTTTATGGACGATGATGGAGCGCCCTCCAGCGATGCCATTTAAACAGAAAATATGGGAAATGTTTGTTGCTCGCATTGTGCAACGTTTGCTATTAATTGCTGTGTTTTTTCAAGCGTTAAGTGGCTGGTTTATGTCGACAGCTATTGGTTACCCTCCGGTGATTTTCGCTTGGGTTGTTCCAGCGCCCATTGAGAAATCGACGGTTGCCTTCCAGTTTTTCCACAATATTCATGGATTGATGGGATGGGTGATTTTAGTGTGTATTGGCCTGCACATTTTGGGGGTAATTAAGCATGCACTTTTTGATAAAGTGAACCTTTTAAAGCGAATATTTTAAATTTAATATGACTCTATAAAGCAAGGGCTATAAATAAACTAAAATATAGCCCTTAATCGTGTGTTATTTATTTTATTTCTACACGTGGTGATTTCATGATGATTTCATCATTAAGTTCAATGCCTAAGCCAGGTTCTGTGGGCGCTTGGAAAAACCCATTAACAGGTTGCAAATCTTGCACACAGAGCTCGCGGTTAAAGGTTTTAATCGCATAGGTATGATGCTCATGAATGATAAAGTTAGGAATCGCTGTTTCTAAGTGTAATGCAGCTGCAGTGGCGACCGGCCCACCGCAAACATGAGCTTGTACCTGAATATCATACATGTCGGCATAATCACAGATTTTCTTAGCTTCGGTTAAGCCGCCACATAGACCAATATCAGGCTGTAAAATATCTATCGTTTGATCCTCTAGGTAAGGGCGAATACCATGACGTAAATAGAGGCGTTCACCGGCAGCAAGAGGAACATTAAGCTTTTCTTTAAGTGGTTTGTGCAGTTTGGAGTTTAAGTAATTTACTGGCTCTTCTAGGGCCATGCAGTTAAACTCTTCGGCGATTTCACCCAATTGCAATGCCGGAGCGAGGCCAGGCAAGCTATGACACTCGAAAATAATTTCACCATTCTCACCCAATACACCACGAATTGCCTGCATGCGTGAACGAATAAGGCTTAAGTGCTCGCGCTTAAACAATTTAGTGCAGTCAAAAATAGTTTCGCCATTTTTGTCGAACATCATCGGGTCAACTTTAACTGCGGTGTAGCCCTCGGCAACGGCTTTTTCCGTCGCTATAGCGTAATCTTCAGGCTGAGTGAGTTTCTCGCGGCTATGAATATCCCAATCAAACTGCAATTGGCTGGCATATGTCCAAAGTTGGTCATTGACTTTGCCACCGAGTAACTCATAAACCGGAACGCCGAGAGCCTTGCCTTTAATGTCCCAAAGTGCGGTATCAATCGCACTCATGGCTGAGTAAACCACAGGGCCACCGCCAAGCGCCCAAAAACTCTCACGAAACATGCGCGACCATAGCTTTTCTGTGCTCATTGGATCCCAGCCGATGAGCATTTCCTCGGCAAATTCTTTAATCATAGCGGCGGCCGCGCTATGACCTAGATCATAAGCAAGCCCAGCCTCACCGACACCAGAGAGCCCTTCATCGGTGTGGATACGGACAAAAACAGGGTTCCACGCTGGACGTTCGGGGCAGTGGGTATCAAAAATTTCAATACGGTTAATTTTCATGAAAATTCCTTGTGCCTTTATTTGTTTGGCAGAATTAATTGAGTTAAAATTCTGCTCTGGAAATTAGCTCATTATACTGCAATAAGCCTGATTCTTAAAACAGTACAACTAGCCGGAAGTAAGTTAGGGCTGTAAAGTGATAGCCATATTCTATTAGTAAGGAGTTAAACCATTTAGAATTACACTTCCTGCTACGTGCAACGCAGGTAGGTAAACTCGGTTTTGTGCAATTTTATTGTATTATTGAACATTTATAACGCTCACAAACTTTATTTAAACCCTATCCCTTTTATTGAAAAATTTAAAATAAGTAACAAAACCATGTGCTATATTGTCAATTTTAAAGAGAGCAATATAAATATTATGACTATTTTCTAAAGGCTGGATATATTGTAGTCCATCATTTTGAAGTCTATCATGGCCACATGTTAAAATAATGGAATTTTGAGGCAATATATTTATTTTACTCTATTCATTTAGAAGAGATTACGTATTGTATTTTTTATTACTCACAATAGTTCTTATCCTTTGACTATCATAAACTCGATCGGAAATAAAGGTATTTATATTTGAATTTATAATCAAGCCTGCCGCTTGAGTCGAATCATAGGTTTTTCTTTGTGTTAAAGAAAAGTCTAATGGAATCTATAACATTACATTGGTGGGTTTTCGGTACTTTGATTCTGAGCTACAGTAGATATCTAGGCAACGTCCCTAAAGTTTAACAATCAGCATAATACTG
>NZ_MDTU01000001.1:883705-893629 GCF_001720395.1 Piscirickettsia litoralis | reverse complement strand
GGTAGTTTTGTAAACATGAATAAATCTTGCAACATTGCTTTTGGTTTGTAAGTGTGGACATAACGATTCCTTCCAAAAGACATGGCTTCTTATCACTTGCTTGGATTGGAGAGTATATAATATCACCGACTTGGTAGTAACCAATTTTATTAAGCGTTTAATTTTCCTTGTGATAATAGAAAGCATGTTTGGAAAAATCATCAAAAAGGGCTTGCAAGGCTTCTTTTAGAGTTTTAAAAAAGCATTGTATTTTATTTATAAAATGTCAACAGAACCTAAGAGTTTGATGAAAATTACCTTCTTCATAGTCCTGCTTCACGCCTGGTGAGTTTACCGTATTTAGGTGTTTGGTCGTTGACATTAACCTTATGATTAATGTTTTATTGTGTTATTGGTGCACGATTGATTTGAGACAAGGTTCTTTAAAATGTTTAGTTTGTTTTACGTTTTAATTGTGGCAGTATGCCAAAGTAGCCAGTAACTTTTAAAGCCTTAGGAATTTGGGCTGATATTCGGTAAAACAGGTGAGGTAGATCAATGTCGATTTATAGTAATATTACAGAAACTATTGGTAATACGCCCCTCGTGCGTCTTAATCGCTTTTCTGAAGACTATGGTGTCGAGCTATTAGCAAAACTTGAATTTCTAAACCCTGCATCGAGCGTGAAAGATCGTATTGCATTAAGTATGGTTAAAGCCGCGAAGCAGTCTGGGAAAATCACCAAAGAAACCAAGCTCGTTGAGGCCACTAGCGGTAATACGGGTATTGGTTTGGCGATGGTATGTGCAGGCTTAGCGGTGAACTTGGTATTAACCATGCCGGAGACGATGAGTCTTGAGCGTAGAAAATTATTAGCTGCTTATGGTGCAGAACTTGTCTTAACGCCAGGTGAGCTGGGTATGAAAGGCGCTATCGCAAAAGCGGATGAAATTGCAAACTCTCACCAGGATTACTTATTAATGCGTCAATTTGAGAACCTGGCGAATCCTGAAATTCATCGTCAAACAACAGCGCAAGAAATTTGGCGAGACACTGAAGGTAAAGTCGATATTGTTATCGCTGGTGTGGGTACAGGTGGAACGATCACAGGGGTAGGTGAAGTTTTAAAATCATTAAAGCCGAGTGTGAAAATGATTGCTGTTGAGCCTGAGGATAGTCCTGTGCTTTCTGGTGGTGAGCCAGGGCCTCACAAGATTCAAGGGATTGGTGCTGGGTTTGTTCCCAAAATTTTGAACACTGAAATTATTGATGAAATTATTCAAGTGAGTAATGAGAGTTCGGGCGATATGGTCCATGAGCTAACGAAAAAAAGAAGGGATACTTGCAGGTATTTCTAGTGGTGCGGCTTTAACTGCGGCCCTTCAAGTGGCTGAGCGACCTGAGAATAGCGGTAAATCCATTGTGGTTATTCTGCCAAGTTCGGGCGAGCGCTATTTAAGCACATGGTTATTTGACTAAGTGTATGAATATTTTTGGTGATGAAAAATTAGCATGTCCAGCGTTATTTTCTTTAGAGAGTGCGCTGGCAGCTTTTGAATTCGAGGAGAGTTTCCTTGAGTTTGATATAGAAAGCTATGATCTGCCAACGGTTGATAATATTGGCTCGTTTATTATTGAGCTGAGGCAATTGCTTTATAACTGTCACTTTGCCGTTTTAGCTGAAAAAATGTATACCTGTTATCGCCAAAAGGCTTGTAGGTTGTTTAATGAAGCTTGCTTTGGCAGAGAATAGTTTATTACCGCTGGCTAAAGTGAAGAAAAAAGCACAAGTGGTCACAGAGCAATTTTTGCAGGCTTTGCCAAAACTATGTTTGCAATGTAACCAAGATGCGCAAGCACTTTATAAAAATGATGTGGCTTGTGAGTCGGTATTGTCTGCGGTGATTGCTTATCCAGGGTTATATGCGTTAAATGTTTATCGTTGTGCTCATATTTTCCTTAATCTGGGCGCGGGGCTGCTCGCGCGCGTGATGACTGAGTATGCACATCGGCAAACGGCGATTGATATTCACCCTGGCGCTGTGATTGGTGAAGAGTGTGTGATTGATCATGGTCATGGTGTTGTGGTTGGTAAAACAGCAATCATCGGAGATCGAGTGACTTTTTATCATGGTGTGACACTTGGAGCGCGAGGGTCAACTCATAGCCATATCGCTAAAAATGAACCTAGGCATCCGATTATTGAGGACGATGTGATTTTATTCGCGAATGCGACGGTATTGGGGCGAGTGACTGTCGGTGCTAAAAGTGTGATTGGTGCCTCGGTATTGATTCGCCAGGATGTACCAGAAAAAAGCGGTCGTTAAAAGCTCGACGGTGAGTGAGCATAAAAAGCAGCTTTCCGAGCAGCTCGTTAGTGATGGTTTAGGGATTTAGCTTAAATATATCAAATAAGGTGGAATATATATTTTCTGCCTTTATTTTTAGAATATTTTAATATTTTTAATAAGATCAGCTAATAATACGTTGCACTCTAGCAGATAATTGGGTGAGTATTTCATCCATGCTTAAGCCGATAGCGCTTGAAAAAGATTCAAGAGAAAAATGATTACCAAATATTTCGATCTGATCGCAAATCGAGAGAGTCTCAGGGCAGCTTGTGACATCAACAAGCATAGTATCCATTGTTAACGAAAGAATAGAGCAAGGTGTATTCTTTATCAGTAAATAAGCCCCTTTTTTGGGAAAATGGGTTAAGCCATCACCATAACCAAAATTTAAAATCGCAATTTTTGCATTATAAGGCGCTTGCCAACCTCTTGAATATCCAACATAGTCACCTTTTTTTACATGGATAATATTGAGTATATAAGCGAAAAGGGCGAGCGCAGGTTTTAATTGAGAATGATTGATTTCATGACCATAAAGAGCTGTGCCTATTCTATTTATATAACCTAAATCAAATTGTTGATAAAAAAAAGCCGTTGGTGAATTGGCAATAGTAAATTTACATTGATGTTTTTCTGCGAGAAAGTTTATGTGTTTGAGTTGACTCTCAGTATAGTGAGCGCTGTCTTGATCAAGTGCCGAAGAGCAGTGGCTCATTAAAATAATGTTTTGATAGCCTGAACGCTTAAGCTTGTTAATAACCAAGTCAGCTTCGTTTAAAGAAAAACCAAATCGGTTCATGCCCGTATTAATTTTTAAGTAAATAGGTTTATGATATAGTTTAATTTCTTTAATATAGTGATTAAGCTGGTAATCATTGCCTATCATTGAGTAAATGCCTAGATCAAGCCCTTGTTGATAACACGCTTTATTGTATAGTCCTGTTAGCACTAGAATGTCTTGCTTAATAGTTGAATGTGTTTTAAGCATGATTGCTTCTGACCAGCGTGCGACAGCAAATCCATCTGCACAGTCTCTTAAAATATTAGCAATATTATTTAAGCCGCAACCATAGGCGTTGGCTTTAAGAACAGCAAACGTTTTAGCCTTTGGGCTTAATGATTTAGAAATATTGTAATTATTGAGTATATTGCTTTTATTGATGTGCAGCTCAGGGTTAAGGTCACAAAGATCGTTTATCACTAGACTTATCCTTGTTGTGTATTTACTGTTAATTATTTAGTTTTATGATGAAGCTAAGGCAATAGAGTTTCTATTATATTTATCAGGAGCTGTGTGCTTTTTATAAAATACAAATAGTAAGAACAGTAAACACATGATAATTACGCCAGCGATGTAAATCGTTAGATAGGTTGCTGTTGACATCCCTTGAATAACAGCACTGGATGGAATAAAGCCAACGATAAATGCAAAAAGTGTACCAATGATGCCAGCGATAGCAATCATATAGAATAAAAAATCACTTTGAATAATAGTTTTACTATAGTTTCCACTCTTTCTTAATTTTATTGCTGATGCAAACATAAGTAAGTACATGAGCAAGTAAACTTCTGTGTTCAAAGAAATTAAAATCCAGTAAAAATTAGAAATATTATTAAAGAACATTAAGCTAAGTGATAAACAAGAGATAATGATAGCTTGGAGAATAAGCATGTTATAAGGAGAACCGGCATTATTTTCTTTTGCTAATACTTTAGGTAGAAAGCCTTTTTGTGCAGCCTCTGCCATGCCTTTGGCCGGGCTAATAGACCAGCTAATAGCTGAACCTAGTGAACCTAACACAATCATGATGATAATTGCAGGTGTTAATATTGTTAAATTAAATTTAGAGAAAATAGTTGAAAAAGTTGCAGAAAGACCATTATAAATATTGATGCTATCTTTGGGCAAAATAAGAGCGATAGAAATAGCGCCAAGGAACATAATAGCGACAACAAGTATGGTTGCAACCCAAATAGCAAGTGTGTAAGTTTTTTTAGGATTGATCACTCGACTAACATGAACTGATGACAATTCCATGCCCAAAAATGAAATAATAATCGCGGTAAGAGCTGCTATATTGGAGCTGTTTAATGGAAAAACTAAGTGGCTGAGAGAAAGAAAAAATTGTAATGGATAGCCTTTGATTAGCCAAAAAATAAAAGAGGCGAGTAGCAAAATAACTGGAATCACAACACCCATGATCATACATAAAAAAGCAACTACAGCAGATTCTTTAACCCCTTTTAAGTTAAGTAGTGTCACAAATAAGAATATAGCAATCATTATAATTGTTGTGATGAGATGGCTTGAAGCAAGATTAGGGGAAATAATCGTTAAAAATGTTGAAGACATAAAAAGTAAATTGGCAGGGAACCAGATTGCATTACTGCCCCACTGTGACCATATTGCAAACATGCCGGCATGATCGTTATAGGCATTTGCGACCCAATGATAAATGCCATTGCACTCATCTTTAGAAAATACAGCACTTAGCTCGGCAGAAATAAATGAAACAGGCAGTAGGAAAAAGAGTACGGCGACCAAGAAGAAAGCAGGTAAATAATGGCCAAAAAGCGCAAGGGAAGGTAAGTTACGAACACTGTCTACGGAGACAACCATGAGCCCAATAAGTATAGGGAGAGATAAATGCTTAGTCATTATTATTCTTTAGCTTTAAATGGTTAATTAAAAATGAGTAACTGCTACAGGTGATTATGATTAACACTGTACTTCAGTAGTGACTTCAGTTTTTTATATGTAAATTTACCGTCATAAACATCCTTGCTATTGTTTGCGCATATTAGATACTAACTTTGAAGTTTGTGCAAGAAGTTTATATTTTTGTTTTTTACTAATAATCAGTCACATCATAATGAATGTTGAGTTGTTGATTAATATAAGGGATTGCTATTGATATATTAGCGAATAAATTAATAATACCGTTTTAGTGTTTGGTGATGTTGTTTTGTGCAGCGCATTTCGATTAATTTAAAGCACTAGGGAAAAAATAGTTTTAAATTTACAAGGGATTTGTCAATGCCAAAATCAATGATCGGATTTGCATCTGGAGCTGTTGCTGGATTTTATGCAACACTCCCTGCTACTCTAGTGACTCATAACCTGAAAAGCCTGCCAGGGCCTTTTCAAACACCAAAGAATATATATAAAGCAGTTGTTGAGTCTTTGCATTACGGGGTTTTGAGTTCTAAAGGTGGTTATAATCACGGAATTTTTACAGGAGTTTTGTATGGATTTTACAGCCTGAAAGATGTATGTACACAGTTTTTTGAATCTGATTTAACTATGGAAAGGAAAGATTATTTAGCCAGAGTTGTTGCTGAAGGCATTAAAGGGGCATACCATTTTGCTGAGGATGAGAAGGGTTTTAGTCCAATAAAGTTTATTGAAGAGCTTAGGGACTTCTTTTTATTAAATACACTGGGTGGCCATATTGCGAATGCACTAGATGAATATGGTATCGACTTGCCAAACTCTTTTTCAAAAAATGAACGCGATTATTTGCGTGAACTTTTAACTAATTGGCTAGAAAGTCGAGCCTGTGAGCAGGAGCGTGCTAAGCCTGATAACCCTCATCTGTTTCTTGAGTATCACATAAGTGGAAAGTTTCAAAATAAGGAGTCTAGTTTAGAATGTAAGCAGTAAAAACTGATGGTACTTTAATGAGGTAAAGTACCATCAATTATGAATAACTTTAGTTTAACGGTTAAACTCTAAAGGCTTGCCGATATTTTCTTCATAAAAGTCACCATGATGATAAACGAGCTTGCCGTTAATAATTGTAGACATAATCGTATTATTAAACTTATAGCCGTTGAAAGGTGACCAAGCACATTTATAAAGGATATTATCCGTAGAGACTTCATAGGGGCTGTTCGGGTCAATTAGGACGATATCAGCATGGTAGCCTTCGCGGATATAGCCACGCTCTTTAATTTGATAAATATCGGCAACAGCATGGCTGGTTTTCTTAACGATAGTTTCAATCGGGAATAAGCCACGTTGTTGATGTTCCAGTAAGCTTAATAAGGCATGCTGAACTAAAGGCAGACCAGAAGGTGCATTAAAATAGCTGTTTTGTTTTTCTTGCCAAGTATGGGGGGCATGGTCTGTTGCAATGACATCGATTAGATCTTCGCTAATGGCATTCAGTATGCCAAGGCGGTCATTTTCCGTTTTAATGGCCGGGTTGCATTTGATTAAAGCACCGAGCGTATCATAATCATCATCATTAAAGAATAAATGATGTACGCAAGCCTCGGCGGTGATACGTTTTTTGTTATGGTCGCCTTTTGTGAATAATTCGAGTTCTTTTGCTGTTGTTAGGTGTAAAACGTGGAGGCGTGTGTCATGGCGCTTGGCAAGCTCTACAGCGAGTGATGAAGAGGCATAGCAGGCTTCTTCTGAACGAATCGCAGGATGGCAACCCATTGGCACATCATCACCGAATTGTTCGCGGTACTTTTGCTCATTGGCTAAAATCATCGGTGTATTTTCACAATGTGTTGCCAATAGTGTTGGGCAGACCTTAAAGAGTTCATCGAGAATTTTAGGGTCATCAACGAGCATATTGCCCGTTGAAGCTCCCATAAATACTTTGACTCCACAGGCTTCATTGGGGTTAAGTTGTTTAATTTGGTCAAGGTTATCGTTAGTTGTGCCTAAATAAAAAGAATAATTGGTGCTAAAGCGGTTTGCAGCATGGTCAAACTTAGCTCTGAGCGCAGCTAATGTTGTTGTTGGTGGGGAGACATTGGGCATTTCCATTACGCTAGTAATGCCTCCTGCTGCGGCGGCTCGAGACTCTGTGCGCATCTCGCCTTTATGAGTTAAGCCGGGCTCACGAAAGTGGACCTGATCATCAATCATGCCTGGGATGAGTAACTTGTCTTTGGCGTCGATGATTTGTTTGGCTGGCTTATGGTTTAAGTCACTGCCGATCTGATCAATACGACCATTTTTAATGAAAAGGTCTGCTTCTGTGGCTTTACCCTCATTGATGATCGTTGCGTTGGTGATCAATATTGTTGTCATGAATCTTTCTCCATTCCTCATGCTTGGACTAAATTTTATTGTTTATTAGCACTATCGTGTCCCATGATACTTCAACCTCGCTTGTTTTAGCTATCCTTAACGCATAGAGGAGGGCTTTGATGAAGGTATTACTCGCAGAAGATTCAACCGCGATGGCTGATCTCGAGTGTGAAGTCCTAAGACGTTTAACTCATACTCCACTTTCATTGATTCGCGCCCGTGATGGGCAAGAGGTGATGGAGCTTATTAAATCAGGTGAGCAGCAGGTTGATTTAATCATCCTTGATTGGCATATGCCAAACTGTACGGGATTGGATGTATTGCGCTTTATTCGTGAACGCGATAGCGTGACGCCTATTTTAATGGTTACTTCTGAGTCGAAAACAGCGTCTATTGTAAGGGCTGTGAATGAAGGGGTGACTGAGTATATCGTCAAGCCCTTTACGGTGAAGGACTTGAGCGATAAAGTATCAAAATACATGATCGATTGAATTTAGTGTTGTTAAGGTTATGGCGCGATCGTTGATTTTTGCCAATGACCATTAGTTAATTGATACAAGACTCGTTGATGTAAGCGATTTTCTTGCCCTTGCCAAAATTCGACTTCATTTGCAATTAATCGATAACCTCCCCAAAATGCCAGGGCGAGGGGGTGCATCTTGGTTCTGGAACTTTTCTTCTAAAATTTTAAAGTCTTGCAGAAGTTGTTCTTGGTCAATTGTTTGGCTTTGTGGAGAGGCGATAGCAGCGATTTGGCTGCCTTTGGGACGACTTTTAAAGTAGTGGTCAGATTCACTTTCAGTTAATTTCTCAACACTACCGCGAATTTTAACCTGGCGAGTGAGGCTGGGCCAATAAAAGTTAACGGCGGCATGAGGAGTTTGAGTGAGTTCTTGGCCTTTGGCACTGTTATAATTTGTAAAAAAGTTAAAACCTTGTTCACTGACTCCTTTTAAAAGGACAATTCTAAGGTCTGGGTGGCCGTTCGCATCCACGGTGGCGAGCGTCATTGCAGTGGGGTCGGTAGCCTCTGTGCCTGTGACTTCCTCTAGCCAAGTGGTAAATTGGTCAATTGGATTTTTTGCTGAATTTTCTAAGGTGAGCGTTTGGCCGGAATATTCGCGGCGTATATGTGATATTTTCATAAGGCCTCCTACTGCTTTGCCCGTTATCATACTGGCTTTTAAGAAGGCTGTCAGCTCTATTGTTAGCTTAAACTAATTTGTAATGGGTTTTGTTTTAGCGTCTTTGAGCTCACGTTGTAATTGCATTTTTTCTGACTCTAGTTTTCGTATTTTGTCTTGTAAGCTTTGTATTGCTTTGGTCTGGTTGGCAAGTTGTTGCTTTTGTTTTTGTTGTTGTATCTTAGAGGCTTTTAATTGGTGTTCTAAGTCTTTTTGCTCTTGAAGTAAAACAGCCTGATCTTTTAGCTGCTGCTTGGTCTGGTGTAGGTCAGACTGATGTGAAGCAATTTGCTGCTTGTGGTCTTTGATTTGTTGCTCTAAGTCGTGCTGTATTTTTTGCTGAGCTTTTAGCTCATTTTGTTTGGTTGAAAATTGATTTTTTTGCGATATTAGCTCTTGTTGCAGTTGTTTGACTTGTTGACTGAGTAATTGATGTTTTTTTCAAGAGATTCTTTTTGTTTTTATGGCTGTTTTTTAAGTTTTCTATTGTTTTATTTTTTTGTTAATTTGTTCTTCCTTTTCTAAAATAACACTGCTTTCGACAAGTTGCTTACGCATGAGTATGCGTTTTTCTTGTTCAAAGCGTTTTCTATCGCGTTTTTGTGCGCTGCTTATTTTTTCTCTTGTTGCTTAATTTGTTTTAACTGCTGTTTTAAGGACTTTTCGAGAGTACTGTGTTGCTCGGCGGTTTCAGTGTGACGCTGTTTTATTGCCTGCTGGCGTTTGGCTTCTGTGGCCTTTTCATTTTTAATCTCTGTACGCTCATTGTCAATTTGGGCAAGTGATTGTTGAATTTTAAATTGTTTTTCAGTTAAAGCTTGCTGTTGCTTATTTTGACTTTCAAAGGTTTGTCGCCATTTGCTATTTAATAACTTTTGTTCGAGTTGATGCTTTTCATCCAGCTTGCTCTTTTGAGCGAGATACTGGCTGAGTTCTAATGCTTCGCGCTGTTGTTTGATTTCTTCAATTTGGGCGGCGAGTTCTTTTTGCTGAGCCTCATGGACTTCTTGATCACTGGCAACAAGGTGACTACAGCCAGCTAACATGACAGAAAAGCTAGATAAAAAAAGGATAAATGTCACCGCTGTACAGTGTTTTGGCATGAGTTTCCCCAAAGCGTTATTCGGCCCTTAACCCATTAGTGTAGTATAAGTCTGTACTAGACCTACGGACCTTAGGGCACTAAAATAAAATTAAAACTTTGAGGGAGCTATAACATGACTGAATATAAACATTTTTTATTTGCAACGGATATGAGTGAAGCTTGCAGCAAAGTTGTGGAGAAAGCAAAAAAGTTTTCAGCTGTTTTTGGTGCTAAATTAAGTGTTGTCAATTTTGTTGAGCCCGTGACTATGG
>NZ_MDTU01000001.1:864421-883638 GCF_001720395.1 Piscirickettsia litoralis | reverse complement strand
GTTTTCAGCTGTTTTTGGTGCTAAATTAAGTGTTGTCAATTTTGTTGAGCCCGTGACTATGGCATACCCCGGTGTGGTTGTTGTCGATGGTTTGGAAACCTCACGCCAAAGCGTTGCCAAAGAGGAACTTGCCGAATTTTGCAAGCCTCTGGATGTTCCTGAATCTATGCAACACGTGATTGTTGATACCCCCAAAAAATGGTTTGCTTGATTTGGTTGAATCGCTTGGCGTAGACTTAGTGATTGTTGGCCGGCATAACAAGATGGACTTTAGTTGGTTGCTAGGATCAACAACAAATGCCATTATTCATGCAGCGCAATGTGATGTGCTTGTTTTACATGAATAGTTCTGGATTATTCTGCAACTTTCTTTCACTTTTATTAACACGGGCGTCGTGAAAAAACAAGAATAATCACCTTACATAAAAGACAATTAAAAGTTAGTGGTTGGCAGCATACTTTAATAGTTTTCGTGCGTTATCTCCTCGTATTTGCAGAGACATGCAACGCACCCCGCCACCCATATTACAGACTTGAGATGATAACACTGGAATAACTTTTCGTGATGTCACTGCTCGAATTTGCTTTAATGCAAGTTTATCCTGTGGTATACCAAATTGAGGGAAATAGATACGTTTTTTTGTGACTAACATGTTGGTATATAAGCCGCACGCCGAGCCAAAGCGGTTATCGTAAATTTGACGACCATCATAAGGGGTTGTTATTTCATGGATCTTAACACCGGGTAACTGTTGTCTTAAATCTTCCTTTAATTGTTTAGAATATTTCAGATCTTCGGGGTAAGAGTTAATCACCAGCGTATTTTTACCAACAAAGCTAACAACACCATCAGCATGTTCAAGTCCACCTTGTTCATCTGCTTCTATAAAAGCGATATGTTTTACTCCGGTTAGAGTGCGTAATTTTTCACGTGCTTGCTTTTCAGAAAGGTGATTATCCGCAAGAAATTTAGTGCTGATTACAACATTCCCTGCATAATCATCGACGAAGTTACCCCCGTCATTTAAAAGGCTTGAGTCTTTAAAATTGAGTCCTACTTTTTTTCGCCAACTGATAAAAAATACTCTGCACTTCATCAGATTGAGTTTGACCTTCTTTGCCACCTCCTTGTCCAGCAGCAGTATATCGAAACATGACTGGACTTTCAGGATTTGCAAGGGTGAAATCGCGCATCCATATATCCCACATTGGAGAGATTATTACCCGTTTGTTTCCAAGCGCGTCAGCATATTCGTTGTAGAGTTTTTTTGTGCTCAAAATAAGAACATTATCACCATTTTTTATAATTTGTCTTGCATAGTTTATTTGAAAATCTATAATTTTATCTTGCACCTTTTCATAATAAGAGTCGATTTTGGGTGGTGAAGCTAATACAATTAATTCTGCTGCAGAAGTTCCTGTCATAAATATTCCGATTAATCCAGTTAAAAAACTTAAAATCGTTTTCATTTTATATCACTCCAGTTTGACTACAACATTCAAATGGATTGTCGTTATCTCTAGCCTGCCACGCTCTAATAAAGTTTACACTCTATGTAGGTCGTTTTTAGCTTTTCTTTGATCTGATTTTGAGTGATTTTTTTCATCGGCAAATATAATGTGATTCAATGAGGGTTAATTTATTGGTTTAATCTTGTTAATTTGCACTGCAAAATAGCTTTTTCCAAAAACTCCTGGTCATTGTGCGCCATAGAGTAGTATAGTGTCTTGCAAAGGGAGAGGTAAGGAGATTGTGGTGCAGTTGATTGATCAAGCGCCGAGTGTGTGGCAAGGGCGTGATGATGGGAGAGGAGCCAAGCGCTTTTTTCAAGCGGTACAGGTTTTAGAGTATCAGCAGTTAAGCCAACAGTATGATATCGCTTTAACGGGTTTTTGTTCAGATGAAGGGGTGAAGCGTAATTTAGGTCGCCCAGGGGCGTTTGATGGCCCTAAAGTACTTAGGCAAGCATTGGCGAGTTTCTCTGTACATAATGAATTTAATATTGCTGATCTTGGTGATATTCAATGTCAGGATGATAATCTTGAATTAGCACAGGCCAAACTTGCAGCATTGAGCGAACAATTAGCGCTAAAAAATATCTTGTCGATTGCCTTGGGTGGGGGACATGAAATTGCTTGGGGGCATGGTCAAGGCTTATTTAAAGCAGCATTTGAGCAAGGAAAAAAATAGGAGTGATTAACCTCGATGCGCATTTAGATTTAAGGCCCTTAGTGAATGGGGTACAAGGCTCATCAGGAACACCTTTTAAGCAGCTTGCTGATTTTTGTAAGGATAATAATCAGGAATTTTATTATTGCTGCATCGGTGTGCAGCCTTATGCGAATACAAGCTTACTTTTTGAAACAGCTCGTTCTTTAAATGTAAACATGATTCAGGCATGTGATGTCAAAAATAATTACTCACAAGCGAAAGAAAAAATAGCCCAGTTTTGCCAGCCGCTAGATGTTGTTTATTTAACTTTGTGTATGGATGTGTTTGCTCAAAATATTGCACCAGCTGTGAGTGCACCACAGGCTCTGGGCTTATATTCTGAGCAGGTACAAACATTACTACAAGATATTATTAATATGGTCGATTTGATTGGTTTTGATATTGCAGAGCTTGCACCTTGTTATGATCAAGGCTGTCAAACGGCACGTCTTGCAGCTTATTTACTCAATGATGTTATACACCTTTGGCAGGAGAAAAAACAATGAAATGGCAACAAGTTTGGAAAAATGTCAATTTGGTTACCATGACCGGTGCTGACTTTGGGGTAATTAATGATGGTGCAATTGCCGTTAAAGATGGCACGATCGTGTGGTTAGGCCAAGAAGAAGAGTTAAATGAAGATTATATTGGCATAGACACTCAAGTTTATAATGGTCAGGGGATGTATTTAACGCCAGGCTTAATTGATTGTCACACGCATATGGTTTATGCAGGTGATCGTGCCAATGAATTTGCTGAGCGCTTGGCCGGAAAAAGCTATCAAGAAATTGCTGAAAATGGTGGTGGAATTTGGTCCACTGTGCAAGCGACACGGGAAGCGGATGAAGATACACTCTTTGATTTTGCCGAAGGTCGTTTAGAGCACTGGATTGCTCAAGGGGTGACCAGCTGTGAGATTAAGTCGGGTTATGGCCTGTCTTTAAAAGAAGAAGAGAAGATTTTAAACGTCATTGCTTCTTTAAAAAGCAAAATGCCTATTGATATTCAAGCAACTTTTTTAGGAGCGCACTGTTTACCTAAAGATTTTAACGGCACACATGAAGCGTATATAAACACGGTTTGTCAGATGCTAGAACAGTTTCACCAGCAAGGTCTCGTTGATGCAGTAGATGGCTTTTGTGAAAATATTGCCTTTAGTAAGGAAGATATTCGGTTATTATTTGATAAAGCTAAAGCGTTAAATTTACCTGTAAAATTGCACACGGAGCAGCTTTCAGATCAAGGTGGCAGTCAAGTTGCTGCGCGTTTTAGTGCACTATCGGTTGATCACTTAGAGTATTTAAATTTAAATGCACTTGAGGAGATTAAAAAAGCAGGTAGTGTTGCTGTGTTATTACCGGGTGCTTATTATTATTTGCAAGAAAAGCAAGCCCCTAATGTTGCGGCATTACGTGAGGCCGGTATTGAAATGGCAGTAGCCACTGATTTTAATCCAGGAAGTTCACCAGTAACGTCTTTGCCTTTAGCGATGAATTTTGCCTGCAATTTTTTTAGGTTTAACAGTATTAGAAGCATTTCAGGGTGTCACGGTTAATGCGGCAAAAGCGCTGGGTATGGCCGATCGAATAGGTCAGTTAAAAGTTGGCATGCAAGCGGATTTTGCGCTTTGGGATATTGAACAAATTGTTGATTTGGTCTATTACACAGGGATTAATTTCTGCCAGCAAACAGTTAAAAAAGGTTATGTGATTTACCCTTAATTTTTAAATTATAGTTAAGTTTTATTGAAATAATTTAACTAAAATAGATCGTAGTTTATTTATTATTTTAGAAAGTGGAGAATATGGTGAGTATTAACAATCGAATTGATAAAGCACGTACAATAAAAGCGAGTACCGGAGAGAAAAAACAGGCTAAATCTTGGCAGACCGAAGCGGCACTGCGTATGCTCTGCAATAATTTAGATCCAGAAGTGGCGGAGAAACCAGAAGAATTAGTTGTTTATGGCGGCATTGGCCGTGCGGCACGGAATTGGTCTTGTTTTGATAAAATTACTGAAACATTAAAGCGTTTAGAAAATGATGAAACTTTACTCGTTCAATCAGGGAAGCCTGTCGGCGTATTTAAAACTCATGAATACTCTCCACGGGTGATCATTGCTAATTCTAATTTAGTTCCTGCTTGGTCGAGCTGGGAAAAGTTTAATGAATTAGACCAAAAAGGCCTGATGATGTATGGGCAAATGACTGCAGGCTCTTGGATTTATATTGGTAGTCAGGGCATTGTTCAGGGAACTTATGAGACCTTTGTCAGTGCGGCGAAAAAACACTATCAAGGTGAGATGGCTGGGCGTTGGATTTTAACGGCAGGTTTAGGAGGCATGGGCGGTGCGCAAACCTTAGCGGCAACGATGGCAGGGGCGAGCATATTGGCAGTAGAGTGCGACCCAACACGTATAGAAAAACGTATTCAATCGGGCTATTTAGATATTAAAACAGAAAGTTTAGATGAGGCTTTAACCTTAATTGAAAAATCTTGCAAAGAGAAAAAAGCCCTATCTGTGGGCTTATTAGGCAATGCAGCTGAGGTTTTGCCAGAATTGATAAAGCGCGGTATTAAGCCTGATTTTGTGACAGACCAAACCAGTGCACATGACCCTTTAAATGGCTATTTGCCGATGGGGTGGAGTTTGGAGCAGGCGGAAAAAATGCGCTTAGAAAACCCTGAGCAAGTGGTGAAAGCGGCAAAAGAATCAATGGCAATTCATGTCAAAGCGATGCTGGAGTTTCATAAATTAGGGATTCCGACCTTTGATTATGGCAATAATTTACGGCAGATGGCCTTAGAGGCTGGTGTGAAAAATGCGTTTGACTTCCCTGGTTTTGTTCCTGCTTATATTCGTCCATTATTCTGCGAAGGCGTTGGGCCGTTTCGTTGGGCCGCATTGTCTGGAAATCCTGAAGATATTTATAAAACTGATCAGAAAGTTAAAGAATTATTACCCGATAATAAGCATCTTCATCAATGGTTGGATATGGCACGTGAAAAAATTCAATTCCAGGGCTTGCCTTCACGCATTTGTTGGGTGGGCTTAAAAGATCGTGCGCGTTTAGGCTTGGCTTTTAATGAGATGGTAAAAAACGGTGAATTATCAGCACCGATTGTTATCGGTCGTGATCATCTAGATTCAGGTTCAGTAGCGAGCCCAAATCGTGAGACTGAAAGTATGCAAGATGGTTCGGATGCGGTGTCGGATTGGCCATTATTGAATGCTTTGCTCAATACGGCCAGTGGTGCGACTTGGGTGAGTTTGCATCATGGTGGCGGCGTTGGTATGGGCTTTTCACAACATGCCGGTATGGTGATTGTTGCTGATGGTAGTGATCGTGCGCATGAAAGTTTATCGAGGGTGCTTTGGAATGACCCGGCAACTGGGGTGATGCGCCATGCTGATGCAGGTTATCAGCAAGCCATAGATTGTGCTCATGAAAATAATCTTGATTTGCCCATGATAAATGGTAAAAACAATTAAAATAGGGAAGATAGGTTAATGCAGTTAATTAATATTGATCACTCTCCTTTGAGTTTGGTGACACTTAAACATATTATCGATGGACCGGTAACATTAAAAGTGACTGAGGCGGTTTGGCAGGATGTGCGCAAAAGCCGCGAGGTGGTGATGAATGTCATCGCTGAAGATAAAACCGTTTATGGCATTAATACCGGTTTTGGTATTCTTGCCAAACGCTCGATTAGTCATGATCAGCTCGAAGAGTTACAGAAGAACATTATTCTCTCACATGCTGCAGGGGTTGGAGAATACCTTGATGATGATACAGTACGGTTAATTTTAGTCTTAAAGCTAAAAGCCTTGTTGCGTGGTCACTCGGGCATTAGTGAAACGGTTGCCAATGCTTTAATTGCACTTGTTGATCACGAAGTTTATCCATGCATTCGTGCGCAGGGCTCTGTAGGGGCGTCGGGGGATCTTGCCCCTTTATCTTATATTGGAGCTGTATTACTCGGTGAAGGTGAGGTGCGAGTCAATGGTGAAATCATGCCAGCTCGCGAGGGCTTGAATCGGGCTGGTTTAAAGCCTGTTACTTTAGGTGCTAAAGAAGGCCTCGCCTTAAATAATGGCACACAAGTGTCTACAGCGATTTGTTTAAAGAATTATTTTGTTCTAGAGGACTTATTGCTAGCAAGTATGGCCTGTGGGGCGATGGCGATTGATGCTTCAGGGGGAACCGATACGCCGTTTGATGATCGTATCCATCAAGCGCGAGGGCAGCAAGGGCAGATTGATGTTGCAGCACATTATCGCTCTTTATTGCAAGGCAGTGCCTTGTTGGAAAGTCATCGCAATCAACGGGGGCGGGTGCAAGACCCTTATTCATTGCGTTGTCAGCCGCAAGTGTTAGGCGCTTGTTTAGATCAATTGCGTCATGCTGCGAATATTTTAGCAGCCGAAGCGAATTCGGTGACGGATAACCCTTTAATTTTTGCTGATGAGAATGAAATATTATCTGGCGGTAATTTCCACGCTGAGCCGGTTGCCTTTGCCGCAGATAATCTGGCTTTAGTCGCAGCTGAGATAGGTTCGTTATCAGAGCGCCGTTTGGCCTTATTAGTCGATGAGCATTTTAGCGGTTTGCCAGCCTTTTTGGTCCCGGGTAATGGAGTGCACTCGGGTTTTATGATTGCTCAAGTGACCGCCGCCGCACTAGTCAGTGAAAATAAGCAGCTTTCTCATCCGGCCAGCGTGGATAGCATTCCAACCTCGGCCAATCAGGAGGATCATGTCAGTATGGCGACACACGGGGCGCGTCGTCTTGGCAAAATGGCGGATAATTTGCAAAAAACGTTAGCCATTGAACTATTAGCCGTGTGTCAGGGTATTGATTTGCGCGCACCTTTACAAAGCTCAAAACCGTTGATGCAGGTATTAACTTGCTTGCGTGAGACGGTGAGCTTTTATGAAGTGGATCGTTTTTTTGATCCAGATATTGAAAAGGCGGCACAGTTGTTGCAGAAATTTGCCTGGAGAGAGTTAAGTCAAGAGAAGTTGTTGCCTAGTCAGCGTGAGTAGATGATCGATAGGGGGAGTGATGAGTATAGAGCTATTACAGAAGGAAGCTGTTTTATTACTCTATGATGATAAGGCGAATCGCTCTCCCCAGCTTGCAGCATTAAAGTATTTAGGGATCACTAACGTTGATGCGATTTATGTGGGCGATCATTCTTGGCAAGCCCGTTTAAAGCCTAATTATGCTGTGGTAATTTACGATTTAAGCCATCGTAGTGAAGAGATTCATCCTGCTGTTTTTGATAGTTTGTATCGAGCGAAAATCATTCGTTTATCACGACTTTTTATTTTAATTTCAGAATTAACTAAATTTCCCAAGATACAGCATTTGCTCGCTAAAAGTCCGCCAGATATTTTATTAACTCGCCCATATAACTTAGAAATGTATGTGAGTGCGCTGCGCCAGCATTACCCAGCGAAAGTACGCTTTAAAAGCTTTTATGAAAGCTTTGAAGAAGGTCATTATCAAAATGTTGTTAATGCTTGTGAGAAGCGCATTCAAAATGGCGGTGATCGGGATACTTTGCTGGAGTGTTTTCGCCTGCAAGCATTGAGTTATGTTTCATCTCAGCAATATGATGCAGCTAAGAAACTTTGTGAAATGCTCCCTAAACAGCAAGACCAGTTTCGTTGGTTGAACCTTATTCATGGTCGAGCTTGTTTAGAAGCGGGTGAATTAGGCCAGGCGAAACGTGATTTTTATAAAGTATTAAAACAAGAGAAAAATGATATTGATGCTTTAGATGGCTTGTGTGAAGTGTTGGTGCAGACTAAGCAGTTACCGCAGGCACAGAAAGTATTGGGTCACCGAGCGACTTTAACTCCTTTTGATGACGATAAACAGCAACAGTTTATCGATTTAAGTTTGACTTGTGGGGATTTTGTTGCTGCAGAGCAAGCGGTTTATAAAATGATGGAGAGCCATCGTGAGAAATATGGCTCAACAAATCCACAGAGCTGGTTACAACTACTGGTATTACTGCGTGAGCAAGTTAAAGCGGACCAAGATATTTTTAAAGCCTATGATCGTGCGCTTGAGGTGATGAGTTATGTTGATAAGCATGAGAAGCAAAGTGCGGATATAAAGATTAATCAGTGTTTGGTTGGCGCTGAAATTGCGACATGTGTGAGTGATGTTGAAAATATCGAACGATTTAGCCTAAATGCTAAAGCAGGCTACGATAGCCATTTATTTTTGCTGGAAGATCGACAGGAAATTGAGATTGGTTTAGGCTTTTATCGCAATGATTTCTTGAAAAAAGAAGGTGAGGAAATTTTAAGGTCACTACTGTGGCGCTGTGCAAACAATGAGGCTTTACTCGTCCAAGTGCACAGTGCATTTAGTGGGCAGGCATATCGTTGTGAAGAAGTGAATAAGTGTGGTGTCGAGTATTTTTATAATGAAAAATATGCAGATGCAACACGTTTACTCGATCTGGCAACACGCATGCGGCCAGATAATGCCGGCGTTAATTTAAATGCGGCACAAGCGATGCTACTCTTGCTCGATGAAAAAAACCATGTTAATCCAGGGCTGTTAGTGAATAAAATTGCAAATTATTTAGAAGCCATTGATTTAAACCTGGATCAAGCAACGGATAAACAAATTAAACGTTATCATAAATTGCTAGATCAGTATAACCAGTTTTCTATCGCTTAAACTTAGAATCTGGCCTTTTATTTGCATCTTTGATCTTTAATAGAGAGAAATATGGAAGATTATGATGAGGCACAATCATAATATTTTCGGCTATTTATTGGCATTTTTTGCAGTTATTTTTTTAGTCGCATGTACAAATACACCTTTGAAGGTTGCCAATGATAATTTTCGTCTTGCCGGTGCTTCAAAAGCACATATTGATAGCTATGGTCGGGTGATGAAGCACATTAGTAAGCGTTATGAAGTTGATGGTTACTTTAAAACGACAGTTGCGGTCAGGCAGATTGCCCAAGAAATGGTGGATGAAGAGTTTATTAAAAAATTCAAAGCGGCATTACGTTTTGAACGTTTAAATCCTGCTGATGGTGATCGACTACAACGTGCGATAGAGCGAGACCCACGGATTAGTTATACGGCAACTGTATTTGTCCCCAAATATCCCAATGATCTTGAAAAACGCTTAGCGCAGGCGTTTAATGAAGATCCAGTCTTGCGACATAAAATGAAAAATCCAGATTTTCGTTTTATTTCCTCATTTGTTGTTGTCAGTGCGCATGGTCAGTCTAAGTATCGCGATTTTGATATGAAACCGCAATTCTTCTTCGGTGGTGCTCAAAAAGAAAAACTATATAAACTATCGAATGATGCGCCTAAGTCCTTATTAGACGGCTCTGTCTTCGCCTATCAATATAAGGTTATTTGCTGGCGCCATGGTTTTATTTACGACACGGTGCTTGATGAGGTTGGTAAAAAGCATCCCGCTTGCTCTCCGGGCTCAGCAGCGATGTATCCTGGTCGCTCAGAACAGTGGAGATCATAAGAAAATAAAATAATAAAATTAATTTTATTTTTATATTAACTCTTGTTTTATTGACAGATTGTTTAATTATATACAATATTTTTACTCCGTTAGCAGTATAGTAGCACTACTAAGAGTGGCCAAGAGAGTTTTTGTTATAAAGCATACTTGGGAGTAAACTTGTTGGTTAACCTCTATAATTGTAAGGTGCTGCCTTTTCCACTTCAAGAAAGCGTTCGCTTTTATAAACAATAGCAGTGCATAGGTTATTGAATACGAATGCTTAATGTTGCGGTTTTTATTAGGCATTTTACCGATTTTTCAGTAGCTTGTGTAAACTTTGTATGGGTGAGAAAAGTGATGTTTTATTTGGCTATATAGAAAATAGTTCTCTTTTTACGGTTGCCTTGTTACTTGAAATATGAAATGATCTGATTTTTGTGGATTTAAATAGGATAGGGTGATGCTAAAAAAGATAGGGCTAGGAATCGGCTTGCTATCAGCAACATTGGTGACTTTTGCCGATAATCCAAATACCTTAACAGAGACTGTAACGACAAGGTTTTTCTTAAATCAGGCTTCTACCCAAAGGCATCCTACAGCTTTTCATTGCACAGTTAAATTAATTTCACAAAGAAAGCCGCCTTGTGGGAGTGACGGTAATTGCCAGAAAGTGCAAGTGGTGATGATGAATCATGGTCAGAATATTTTAGGTTTCGCAGGTAATAAGCAAGATGGGCTCCAGTCTTTAGGGCATGGTAGACTCGCATTAACAGGGACAAACCTTAATAGCTATTATTTTAAAGCTTACCATGATTCAAGCGCTGGCTATAAAGAACAGCCTGGTTATGTGGATGTTATTGTTGCTTGGCCTAATGCTCGTGTGTATTGCGCAACAGGTGTGGGTTATAAGCAGCCTTTAGAGTTGAGAGGATCGCAAACTTATGTAAATAGAGAAAAAATCCCGGGGCATTACGGTTAAAGTCTGTGGCTTATAGGTATTATTCTATTTTAATTAACAGCGCATAGCTGATACCAGGACTTATTCTTTTCACACTTTATTTTAAGCTGGTTTTCAAGCTCGGCCTTGTTATCTTGACCGACGATAACCCAGAGTTTTTTTCGTTTTTTATCGGCAGCTAGGTGATTTAGCTGCTGCAAGCTAATCAAATTTTTTCCTCGAACAGGATCAATGTGGGCTCCATAGTCGAGCTCATTGCGCCAATCAGCAATCAGAATAGTTCGTTGTAAATAAAAGGGCAAAGCTTGCGAGTAATTTTTATACATAATAACGGTCGCATTTGGAGTTTTCTGAAGCTTTTTGTTTAGCTCTTGGGCGATAGGGTAAATATTATCTGTTGTATAGAGTTTGGGCAATAATACAGATATTGATAATAGAAAAGCAGTTGTTACTGTAACGAGTGAGAAGTAATAGCGCCGTACACTGCTGCGGCTGAATAGTACCAGGATAATTGCATTAAAACAGCAAATTCCCGCAAGAATAAAACAGCTAAGATAATAAGTCTTAGATGGATTTTCAATAAGCCACTCAGGGTGATAAGTGAGTAATAAAAATCCAGCTTCAAGACATAAAAATCCAGTGCTAATAATATAAGCTTCAAGTTTTACTTTATTTTTCCAAGAATATTTAAACCAGCGAGCGATGAGCACGGCCAAAGGAGGCAAAATAGGGAGTGTATAGGTGACAAGTTTGGAGTCTGAAAAGCCATAGAAAGTAACAATTGAAATCACCCAAATCCAGAGAAAGCTTTCTATGGGTTGATTGTGCCTGTTTTTATAGATGGCTTTAAACCAATTAATCAGTGGACGTACAGCAAGAATACCCAGGGAAAAGTCGAGGCGATGACTGTAATAAGGTAAAAAGTAATTGGCATGCTGCGCCCAGCAATATGAGTCGAGTAGCGTAAAATTTGTTGATCAATAATATAATAACTAATAAAGTTGTGGTATTTTTGATAGATCAACACGTGCCAAGGAACGATCAGCACAGCAACAAATATTAGTCCTCGAAATAATGCGAACTTTTTTATTAAACCCCAGCGCCAATGCAAAATGATCCAGAGTCCGATAATCATACAGGGAAAGACAAAGCCAACAAGGCCTTTAGTCATAATGGCCATCGCAATAAAGAAATAACCACTGGTGAGCGCATAACGACGATAAGGCCAAAGATGATTATCGCTATGTTTAATGACAAGCAGAAAGCTAAAGAGGCTACAGCTGAGCCACACGGCTAATGGCATATCTAAAGTGAGGTAATGACCCAAGCAATAATACACTAAGCTGGTGCTGAGAATGCCTGCAGTTAAGAGTCCTGTACGGCGATCATAGATGGTTCGGGTAAAGCGATACGTGCTAATGATTCCAAAAATTGCAATCAGAACAACAGGTAAGCGCGCAGAAGCTGTTGTTATCCCTAATAAATATTGACTGAAACTGACCAGCCAATACATGAGAGGAGGTTTCTCAAAGTAGGGGATGTTATCAAGGTAAGGAATAATATATTGGTGACTGGCCAGCATCTCTCGGCCAATTTCGGCGTAACGGCCTTCATCGGGCGAGAAAAGTGGGTGACCTGCATAAAAAAGTATATAGAATATAATAATGAGCACAGCAATAAATAAGTCGCTGACTCTTTGATATTTTTGCATGTGTTGTTCTGTTTTTTTGAGGTTACTCTAATTGTTGAGTTGCATAAGGTGGAATATATTAGCATAAAAAAGATTAAGGATTTATTAAATTTATATGTGCCGTAATCAAATCACCGTTTGTTAAAATTTCCAAGCTAATATCATGGTGAAACTTATGATATTTTTAGACACGCTCAAGGCTATTAATGGCAAGAGTGAATTTAACTTGTTGTAAATAATAGATGTTTTGATTCAGAGATCAATTTTACTACTGTCAATGATAAATTTTTCGTAATAATTATGGTTTCTTATTGATGATAAGCGCTATTATAAGTTAAGCAGAAGCTTGTCGGAGTGGATGCAGGGTCAATACAGTCTGCCATTCTTGGTGGCAGACTTGTGATTGAAGGCTGGCAGTGTTAAGTCTTAGCATCTTTTTCATTGTCAGCCTTATTTTTTTCAGTTTGCTAGACCTTTCTGGCTATAACTTAAGGAAGACTGGTGGATTGTAATTTTTAAATAAATTTATATTAAATAAAATTTAATTAATTATTTTTATTGGTTTTTTTTGGTTGAATATTTGCCTGGGGTTGGTGTATAATGGTTGAGTTATAGTGATATATAGCTATATAAATGATTAATAAATTTTTAGTGACTAATTGACGGGCCTATAGCTCAGCTGGTTAGAGCAGTGGACTCATAATCCATTGGTCGCAGGTTCGAGTCCTGCTGGGCCCACCAAATTTTGGAGGGTGAATGACAGTAAATAAACTATATAAACAGCTCATCACAGATTTGAAAAAATACGCTTGTACTAAAAAGAAAAAGCGAATTCGCCTACATATTAGAAGATGTAATAAATTGACAGGCCGACATTTATCTGCCAAATATCTTGCTAGAAAGTTTGAAGATTTGCGCACAGGCTTAAACCCCAACTCTATTAATCAAATAATTCAACCTTGTTGTAAAGAACATCAGCAATTATTATCAAATTTGCTCATTGAACTTAAAAAACAACAAAGTTATTTAAGCAAATACAAACATAAAACAATTCAAGGGATTTTATCTGCAAATATGGATCGTGTCAGTTCAGCGTTGAACATGCCGATGCAGTCTGAGTCTCTGTGATGGCTGAGAAATAGGTTTTATGCTGGTTTAATTGTGATGATTATCATTAAAGTGTCAATAGAAGCTTATCTATTGGCACTTTAAGTGTTGCATTTAAGTTAGCTAAATTTAATAATGCTCTAATAGTTTATTATTTTAAAATAAATATAATTATAAATTTGATAGAATTTTATCGTAAATATTTTTGGTTTCTTTATCAAAGGCTACAAGGTTGATGACTTTAATTGATTGGCAGAGGTAAGATGTAATAGCATTTATTGCTATTTGACCGGCTGATTCTAGTGGGAAGCCATAAATGCCACAGCTGATTGCTGGGAAAGCGATGCTTGTTAATTTGTGCTGCTCAGCAAGTTTTAAACTATTGCAATAGCAAGAGTGGAGCGATTCTTTTTCATGATATTTTCCCCCTTGCCAAATTGGCCCAACGGTATGGATGATAAAGCGCGCAGCAAGTTTATAGCCGGGTGTTAAGCGGGCTTGGCCTGTGGGACAACCTCCGAGTGTCTTGCACTTTTCCAAAAGCTGGGGACCTGCAGCACGATGAATTGCACCATCGACCCCGCCGCCACCGAGTAGAGACTCATTGGCAGCATTCACAATGGCATCAACAGATAGCTGAGTAATGTCTGTGTGTAATACAGTAATTTGGTGGTTCATGATATTATTTAGTTAATTAAAATTATTTGAGTAAATAAAGCATACCATAGAGTACTGAATATCGCTTATTAAATGGTGAATAAATTAATCTTCAGCGAGTTTAGGTGATTTTATCTTTAGTGCGAATAGATAAAGTATAGCTGACGCCAAGAATAACAGGACAAATAGACTTTGCATATTCATCTGATTACCGATCCAGCCGGTGACAAAGTAAGCGATCAGCCAGCATGTATGTGACAAAGAGAAATAGGCGGCGAAATAGTTGCTTTGTTTTTCTTTACTGATATTTTCTGTAATGGTGAGTCCGACAAGTGTTTCAATTAAGCTTGCCCCCATGCCGAGAATAAACCAAATAATAAAAATGCTAGCCAGCCCTGGGGCGAGTATACCAATAGTGAAGCCGATAATGCAAAACCCTGCGCCGGCTTTCATGATGCTATAGGAAGAAAAATATGTGGAGAGCCTTGGAATAATAATCGTAGTGATTAAAGCGGCGATCCCAAATATGGCGAGGGTTAAAGCCATGATACTTTCATTGAGATGATAAATACCCTGGATGTAAACAACCGTATTGATAATGACGAGGGCTCCTGCAAGTGATGCAATAAAGACCAGTAATAATCCTTGTAATAATGGTTTAACGGTTAAGTAATCATAGAGACAGCCAAAGCCACGCGATTTTGTGTGAACGGTTGCTTTAAAAGGAGTACAGTAGACGAGAGTAGAAGAAATCAAAAAGGTTAGTGCATTAAGGATAAAAAGCACTTTGAAAGGAGCGATAAATAATAATAGCGCAGCGAGTAAAGGGCTTAATAAGGATTCTAAATTATAAGCCGTTCTTGACAGTGAGAGTGCTTGGGTATATTCATCTTTATTGTTAAACAACTTTGGAATTAAAGCTTGGAAGGTTGGAGTAAATCCTGCAGAACATAGATTAATAAGGACAATCAATAAATAAATCTGCCAAACGTACTGAACAAAAAACATGCTGCTAAGCAATAATACACGAATTAGATCCATAGTGATCATAAAGGGCTTATTAGGGACTTTCGCTGAGATGTAACTCATTAAAGGGGCACCAAAGATATAAGCGACCATTTTTAGTGTTAAGGCAATACCAAGGACCCTGCCAGCATGAGATCCTGATAGGTGATAAGCAAGTTGAGCCAGGGCAATGCTGGAAAGGCCAGTACCGAAGGTAGCAAGTACTTGAGCAGTAAAGAGTTTTTTAAAAGCAGGGTTGGTTAATACATTGGCCAATAGCTTCATAGTAAATACTTTTAAACATTTTTTGTTAAGTTGTTGTAGTGACAAGAGTTAATATGTATACCCTATGGGGGTATGTTATGGTCTGAATAAACTGTCGTCAAGCTTTATTTTATTTGTTTGTGAGTACTGCTGATGAGAAAAATACGTTATATTTTGTAAAGTAACAGCCTTTAAGGGGATAGCATTGTAGGCACCTCTAGAGTATTATCCAATTGATGATGGAGGCCGAGGTGCAAAAAGGCGATAGTATTCATCGAAAAATTTATTGAGTTTGGCTTGTTATTTTAAATATTTCTTAACGATATAAACTAAGTCGGCAGCCGCTTCAAGTTGCTCGCCGGAAGCGTGCTCGGGATTTATGACATGTTCGTTGATGTGGCCTTCAAGAATTTCAGCCATAAGCCCATTGATTGCGCCACGACATGCCGTGATGGTATTGAGTATTTTTGTGCAGTCGCCTTCGTTTTCAAGAAGGCGGATGACTCCATCGACTTGACCACGGATTCGTTTTGCCCGATTCAATAATTTTTTCTGTTGGTGTTTTGTGTGCATGTTAATGGCTCTAATACCCTATCGGGGTATGTTAGAGCAATCGTGTTGTAAAGGCAATAGCTATCTTTTTCTGTATTCACATTCTCTTTTTATTCAATCTTTTTACTCAAAATCGTCATCACTGTCATCACCCTGGTAACGATGATCATCATAACGACTGCTAGGGCGTGGTTGTCGTTTATGCCGATACTGCTCTTTGCGTGATGAGTATTGCTGATCGAAGTTATGTCTTGGGCTATTATTTTGACTTTGGTCCTGCTCATAGTCGCCATCATCATAATTACGTGTTGTTTGTTGTGGCCTTTGATGATGACTCAAACGATTACGTAGTCGGCGTTGGCTTTCTTTTGGGCGCTGTTGCTGCCAATCTGCGTCTTCATCATAAGAAGGGGGTGTGGCAGGTCGCTGCCTTGTTTCTGGTCGATCAAGTGGGTTTCCTGCTTTATGACTTATTCTTCGTTGTTGTTGCCAATCCACCTCTTCATCATAAGGAGGTGGCGCAGTAGGTCGCCTTGGTTCTGGTCTTTCGAGTGGATTTTGTTGTTTATGTCTCTTTCTAAGAAGAGGACGCTTTTCACCTTGATTATGGTCATTATATTCATCATTGTGAGGCTCATCATAGAAGGCTTGTTGATCATCAAAGCTCTCTTGCTGGGGAGGTTGTCGTCGATAAGGTTTCTTTAATGATGAGGGTGCTTTTAACTGGCGAGAACGTTTAGGTGGTTTATCACGTGTTTCTGGCTCTTTACTTTGACTTTCATAAGGCGTAGTGAGGTAGTCATCTTGATTTTCGAGATAATTGCTTTGATTTTGTGAAGAGCGTCTACGCGTTGTTAATCTGCGGTGTTGATCAGACTCGCTTAATTGGCGCTCTCTGTTATCTACATCTTTATAGTATTCTGATTGGTGTTGCTTTTTAGGTTGGTTAAACCACTCCGAATGATAAGTGCTGTGCTCGTTTGGATCAGGCTTTTGTTGGGCTTGCCGAACTTTAGTTTTTCCTGGTTTTTCCAAAGGGCGATGATATGTTGGTTGTGGTTTTATATTCTCATCATGATGTGAATATTGGTTAGTGTTTTTGTGAGATCTTAATCGACTGGCTTTTGTTCTCTTTTGTGGTTGGTCATCATTGTAATGATCTTCAATTGGCTGGTTAGAAAAATATTGCTTTTGATGTCTTTTCTCGTTGTCTTGATGAGATTGCTTTTTGTTGTCGTAGCGTGGTTGAGATTGGCTTTTTTTACGTGCTGATGAAGATGGTGAGCGTCGATTTCGGCTCGTTTCTGTAGGCTGTTGGCTGATATTCTGATTTTTAACCACGGTAATTAAGTGATCGAGAGCGTTAATTAATTCGATACTGTGCTCTTCCATGCTTTTAAGAAGATGGTGCGCGTGTTGTATATTACCATCGGTAATTTCAGCGAGCGCTTGGTCAGCAGCTTGGTAAAATTGACTGAGTGTATAATCGATACTGTGAAAAGCATCAAGCTGACCGATTGGATTGCGTCGGTTATAGTGGCACCATTGCCCGAGCCTGGAGCGAGATTTATCGGGCAAAGACAATGAATCATAATCGATGATACCCATGAGTAATTGGTACAGTGAAAACTTATGGACTAGAATATCGACTTTAAAGGATTCAATATCACTGAAGGTTGAGCCCTTGAATGAAGTTTGCTCAACGGATTGGATTTTATCAAGAAGATGATTCATTTGTTGTGATGTGTTTTGACTCATTTCATTAAAATTCAAGCAGCTATTGCTAATATCTTCCATTACATCAGAAGACTCATTGGTCTCGGACTGAATAAGGCTGACTAAGCTTTCTATTTCGCTGGTTGCGTCATTGGTGCGCTTGGCAAGATTTCTGACTTCGTCGGCAACAACAGCGAAGCCGCGACCCATCTCCCCTGCGCGTGCTGCCTCGATCGCTGCATTTAAAGCAAGCAAATTGGTCTGATCGGAAATGTTTTTGATTAACTCGACGATGCCGCTGATTTCTTCAGCCCGTAAACTTAAGGTCTCAACACTTTGAAAAGCTTGTGATGTTGCTTCTTTCATATTGACAAGGCGGTCAGAGATATCACGAATTGAGCGTTGTGTTTTCTGGGAGGAGTTTACAGCTTGCTGTGCTGATTTATTCTCCTCAAGGGCCACTCTTGAGAAACGCGATAATGATCCTTGTATTGAAGATAGTGTGTTGCCGAACAGCTCCATGGTATCAGTAAAGACTACAACATGCTCTGGAGGGTGGTCTGAACCACTCCTTTGACTTGCTGAGGCTTTTAACGATTCGATCTCTCTCTCAAGGCTTTCTTTTTCTTGAATAAGTTGATCGATTTGCTCTTGTGCCTGCTCATACTTTTGCTGAGGAACCAACATCACCCGGCCTTTGAGTTCTTTTGCTCACCATAGACTCAAGTATAGGGGATTTTGTTTAAAATCGAATGGGAGCAGCGGCTAAGGAAAATTGCTTATTTATAGTGTGTTAACGATGGCGATACCGTTGTAAAGCTTACCTGCTGATCGGATAGATTGGCTAAATATTTGATTTAAAAAGTATAAAATTAATTTTGGGCTAAGGTGATAATGAGAGCGTTTATAATTTCTGATGATGCAGAGTTAAGTTGCATTGATCAGAAGTAAAACAAGGAGCAAGGTTAAAGGGTTATTTTGTTGTATGGTGGAACGCAAGTGACTGAACAATTTAAATATCAGTTTGCAATTTTTCAATCAACGGAAAGTTGCCAGATCCAGGCTGTGGCTATAGAATTTAGTCACTATGCTAAAAGGGTTACATAAATTTTTAGCTTTATTCTAAACAAGATTTTTATCCTGACGAGAGTTTGTAATTATTTTGTGTGGGAAAGTTAACCTGGACTATTGTCTTTAAAGTGTTTGCTGAAACATCGATAATTATAAATTGATTTCGATTTTTTAATAAATTTTTTTGATGGTACGTTTAAATTATCTCTATTAAAAAACAGTGAGATATAACTATATTGTCAATATTGTTTTAATTGAGACGTCTTATGTTTGGCAAAAAGCATTATTGAACAATTTTAAATATTCTGTCTTTCATTAATATAAAATTTACATTGTTTTTCTTGATTGACCACTTTTTATAAAGTGGTAATCTTTGTGCTAATAGTTTTTAGATTTTAAAGGTGTTACGCGATATTGCTTTTAGTAGGTCGATATTTTTATTAAAAATTGTGTTTAGATTAATTGTTTTTATCAAT
>NZ_MDTU01000001.1:827714-864146 GCF_001720395.1 Piscirickettsia litoralis | reverse complement strand
TAATATATCTACCCTAAGTTAAATAAAATAATTAAAAATATAGAGTTAACTATGTGGTCATTACTTAATAAAAAAATTAATAATAATTTAAGTGTTATCTGAATTGTAAGAAGTATATTTTGTGTTAAATGATTTCGTTGTTGGTTAGTTTTTAAATCAGCTTTACTGTTAATAGAAGCAAAAAATGAGGTAAATTGCTTTATGCCAAGTTCTCCTAAGACTTTAGATATAAATGAGTTAAATGGCAAAATAAGCCAATCAAATAACCAAGATGGAGCCAAACGGACTTTAACATCATTAAACTACTTACATAGTAAGGCGAATATCATTGTTGGAGGTGAAGACCACCGCCAAGCTCATGGTGTGGACTTTTTACTAAGAAACATGGATTATCTTAAAAAATAATCAAGTAAAGTTATTTTTGGAAGGCTATGCTAAAGGCCCAATAGACAGGGATTTACTAGAAAAAAGGTTGAGTGATAAAGACAGTAGTGCCAATATGAAATATGAAGCTGCTTTGCTTCTTGAATTAATTGATAATGGTACAAAAATTTATGGAATTGAGCCGAAAAAGCAAAATGAACTGACAAGTAGTAAGACTATGCAGCATGCTGCTTTCATGACATTAGTCAGGGAATGTCTTGATGAGATGAAAGCGGATCACCCCGAGTTAACAGAAATAGAAATTGAGAAACTCTGGGGCTCGATTAAAAAGCTGGAGAAAGAATCTATAGGCTCCTGCTGTTGGAGTAAAGAGCCCAAAGACTCAGAAGAATTTCAAAATCTCGCAATAGCTGAAATTGGTAACTTCCAACTTGAATCTCGAATACGCTTGAAAAACAATAAGAAATTTGCGGATATTGCGAAAGCTTATCTACAAGATGATGAAAAAGCAGTGATGATTGTCGGCTCAGATCATTTGCAAGATCAAGATGGTATACCGAGTGTGCAGAGTGAGATAGCAAAAAACAATGGTTCTGTTATGGAGTTGAATTTAGACTCAGACTCAGATTGTTTTAAATATGAAAAACAATCTGATAGTGATAATTCAAGTAAAATAAGCAAAAATAATATTCAGATTGCTCCAGATTTGCCTAGAACGCAACAAGAGATAGAGAAGCTAGATCAGTTAGTTAGGACGCAGACTCCAGAGAAGGTATCCATTTCTAGTATATTTTTTAATTTGTTTACAACATCGAGTGAAAACACGAGTGCCCCTGCTATAAAGAAGTCAATGTAAATGCGACTTGAGGTTGAGTGGGTATTTAATTGCTAGCTTATAATCTGTATTATTTTTTATAACAGCCTTTAACTTGATTTATAAGGGGTAAAGCGGTGGAAGCTCTGCTTTATTCCTTTTTATTTTTGCTGCTTTTTTAAGTTCGGGGTGAATAACGTGCCAAAACTCCTCTCCTTGCCAATTACTTTTATTATTTTTTGAGTATAGCGTTTGATTTAATAAGATTACAGCTTGAAATGCGTTATCATTGACTAAAGGTTTTAAGGCGAATAAGTTAGGTGTTGAGAGTGACCAGAGTTCTTGAGCGAGTTTAATTAATTCCTCTTTGGCCTGTTTGGGATTATTTTCAAAACAGGCTTTTTTTAAAGAGTGCTTACTGACTGAATTTAATTTTTTCTCGTGTGCTCTATTGATCTTTTGTGGCTTATCTTTATGTCTGTTATAAGATCGATAGCGGTAATAGAAGTATAGGGTCATTAACCATAGAGCAAGAAAAGTTGCGCTGATTATCGGCCAGATTATTTGTGGGTCAATAAGCTTGGTCAGTGTTGCGTGAGACATTTTAGACGGCTGCTGATGAGTACCAGCTGTGATGACGTTTGATGGTATTTTATTAGTAGGTATGCGTGTGGTTGTAGGAGCGGCTTGAACTTCAATGGTTTCTTCAGGGAGTATTGCTGTTTCAAAGCGTTTTTTAGTGATATTCCACCATTTTATTTCTACTTTGGGTAAAACGAGCTTGCCTGGCTGAATGGGTATAATTGCAAAGGTTTCCTGACGTAAGCCGACAATATCATTACCTTTTTCAAAGTCTTCGAGCACGGGCTGTTCTGGATATACATTTGCCTTGTTAACATTCAATTCTACTTTTGGTAACTGACTGCTTAGTAGGCCCGCGGCTTCTACAGTAATAATGCGCGTAACTGGAGCGCCTACTTGAAATTTAGGCGAAGCTTCTTCCCATAAGCTTTGAACCTTGACTTGTTTTGCAGGAAGCCAAGCACCTTGGTTTTTTTCGAGGAGCGGGTTGAATCGTTAAAATTGTCTCTGGTGCTGATTTTTTTGATTTCTTGGCCTGAGAAACCAAAGGGAAAGCTGAACGAGTTGGCATGTAACGTATCAACCTCACCTTGGAAAATAGGTGATTTTATTATTAATTTACCACTATGTTGAGGGAAAATAGCATAGCGACGTTCGATGATGGTATAGGTTGTATTTTTAACTTGACGTTGATATTTTTTATCACTGCCTAATGGCTTGATAATCGCATTTTCTGCACTAGGTAGAGATAATGTCGCATTTTTAAGACGCGCAGCGACAGATTGAGATATTTTTAAAGTGACCGTGTAGGTGACTTGCTGTTGTGAGTAAATTCTTTTAGGAGTTGCTTTTGTGCTTAGCTCAATCGTATCTTGTGACTTTGCGGTTGTTGTCGAAGTCTTAATGACATTTAAAGAGGTGGCGTGTGTTCTATCTTTACCGACATAAAGCGCAGGAATCACCACTTTGCCTGCTTTCTTCGCCGCTAGAGAGAGTATCCATTGGTATTCAGCCTGTGTTTTACCATTAATAATTTTTATTTGCGAGCTTTGACTGAGGCCAAAAATTTCAAAATTTTTGTTTAGCGCTTGTGTATTAGGTTCATTTTGAAAGGGCTTATTAGAAGAGATGAAAAGATCAAAGGCTTCGTTGACGATGGGGGTTTGGGTTGATGTATAGGTAGATAAACTCGCTGCCTGAAGAGGTATAATGATAAAAAAATGTAAAATACAACTGAGTCGGCGCATGTTATTTTCCTTGTTGTTGTGCATCTTGGCGCTTAAAGTCGCGTTTCAATAACCCCCCAGGATCATCAGGAATTTGTCTTAGCCATTGTGAGAGTGATTGTTTAAGCTCGCTTTGTTTAATTTCTTTTTGCTGATCTTTTTGCTGATCTTTTTGCTGATCTTTTTGCTGATCTTTTTGCTGATCTTTTTGCTGATCTTTTTGCTGATCTTTATTCTGATCTTTTTGCTGATCTTTTTGCTGATCTTTATTCTGATCTTTATTCTGATCTTTATTCTGATCTTTATTCTGGTCTTTATTCTGGTCTTTATTCTGATCTTTATTCTGGTCTTTATTCTGGTCTTTATTCTGGTCTTTATTCTGGTCTTTATTCTGGTCTTTATTCTGGTCTTTATTCTGGTCTTTATTCTGGTCTTTTTGCGGATTTTGTTTTAGAAGTTTTTCAAGTAGCTGTTTATTAAATTCAGCATCTTTGTTATTAGGGTCTTGTGCTAATGCTTTATCATAGGCGCTAATCGCCTGTTGATATTTGCCAAGTTGGGCGAGTGCATTACCCTGATTATAATGTGATAAGGCAGAATCTTCTTTACTAAAGGACTCTAAGGCTTTTTGGTACTTTTTATCTCGGTAATAAGCATAGCCTTGCCATAGTGGGTTGGTAAATGTATTTGCTGCTTGATTATACTGCTTTTGAGTGAGTTGTTTCGCTGCTTGTTGGTTTTTATTGAGCCATAAATCTTGCCAAAGGCTCGCATGAACGGGTGGAGTTTGTAGGGAGCTAGTTGAAATAAAAGCCACCGCTAAGGGGTTTAACCAACCACGGCGAAAAGCAAATAGAGCTAGAGGTAAAAGGAGTAATACAATATAGGGGCCTTTATTATTCCAGCGTAATGATGCATGTTCTGATTTACTGTAGTTTGCATTGAGCCTGTCTTGTTTTAATAGGTTTTGAATATCCTGATTGGTTTTAGTGACAAAATAAACAGAACCACCGCCAGCTTTAGCTAAAGCTTTTAGTGTATCAGGTGTAAGTTGGCTGATAATAAGCTGGTTATTTTTCTTAGCAAACTGGCCGTCGTGTTCTGGAATAGGCGCACCCTCTTGCGTGCCTATAGCTAGAATATCAAGTTGAAAACCGGCTTTTTTCAATTTCTCAGCGGCAGCGAGTGCTGCTTTATCATCAGCACTATCTGTAATTAAAACGACTTGACCTTGATTTGCATGAGCTTGCTGGAATAACTTTAAAGCTTGATCAAGGCCAGCTGCAGGGTTATTGCCTGAGCTTGGCATAAGTTTGGGGGTTAAAATAGGGACTGAAGCACTGATGGTTTGACTATCTTCAGTTAAAGGCGAGACGATATAGGCGCGCTTGGAAAAAACAACGAGAGCGGTTCGAACATCCTGACTTTGCTTAAGCAGGTCAAGGAGTTTGAAGCGGGCGATGCTCAGGCGATTCGGCTTAATATCTTGAGCGAGCATACTGTTAGATAAATTCAAAACAAAAATGCGTGGATAACTTGATTTATAAAGTTGCTGTTTATCTTGTTTAAAGCTTGGCCCTGCAAGGGCAAATACTGCAATTAGCCAGGCAATACTGAGGAGAAAAAATAATAGCCTTTGACCTGATGGTTTTCCTTGTAATAAGTGAGGAAGTAAATGAGAGTCGCAAATACTGTGCCAGCGCCTGTGGCTTTTATGTTGCCACCAGAGCACAATGATAACAAGAATAAAAGCGGGCAAACAGAGTAGCCAGAGAGGTGCTTGAAAATGAATGCCGAAAATTAGCATTGTTCACCCTCCTTGTTATTGATTTTTTTTGTGCTGAATTTTTGACTGGGTTTTAACGATATAAACCCTAAGCTAAAAATTAGGCTGAGCAATAGTGCAGTCGTCAATGGCCATTGATATAAAGGCTGTTCGGGCCTGAAGCTCTGTGATTTTGACTCTGAAGGTTCGAGGGCATCGATGGCTTTGTAAATCTTGTTGAGTGAGTTGAGGTTTTGAGCGCGGAAAAATTGCCCATCAGTTGTTTTGGCAATTTGTTGTAAAGTTTTTATATCGAGGCTATGAGAGGGGTTAATATAGCGAGTGCCGAAGGGAGTTTGAACAGGCATTTTATTAGCACCGAGGCCAATTGTGTAAATTTTGATGCCTTCTGTGCGAGCAAGCTTTGCGGCCAGCATGGGCGATAGTGCGCCGCTATTACTGGTGCCATCGGTCAATAGAATCAGCACGCGACTTTTTTGGGGATATTTGATTAAAGTTTTTATGGATAGGCCAATGGCATCGCCAATGGCCGTTTTTTGTCCGGCAAGGCCGACGGTTGCATTGTTTAACATGGTTAGCACGGTGGTGCGGTCGAAGGTCAAAGGGGTGCGAAGGTAGGCTTTGGAGCCAAATAAGATTAAGCCGAGACGATCTTGTTTGCGATTTTTAATAAAATAGGAGGCGGCCTTTTTAACAACAGCTAGGCGTGTTGCTGGATGGTTGTTTAAATACATGTCTTTTTCTTTCATACTGCCTGAAATATCGACGGCAAGTAAGATATTGCGGCCGGCTATGGGATTATAAACTGCAGGACCAATCCAAACCGGGTTTGCAGCGGCAACAATAAGCAATGCCCAAATAATATAGGCAAAGCGTTTATTTTTTTTTCTGTTTATTAACCTGTTTGCTTTCAGTGAGGTGGTTGAGTTGATTCAAAAAAGGGAACCTTTAAGGCGGGCTGATTTTTTTTCGCATGCGGTAAGATAAAAGGAGCAAGAAAAGGCAAAGGAAGCAAGACAAAAAACCAGGGCCAGATAAAGTGGATCATAGGCACTCCTTAATCCATAATCGAATAAATTGCCGAAGTTCTGTCTCTGTTTTAATCGGGCGATATAGGCTAGTGACTAGATTATTAGCTTGTATATTAGCCAACTTCTTGTATTTTTCAGGTAGTTTGGAGACTAAAAATTCAACCCAACGTTTTTCAGAAAGCGTTGCTATATTTGACTCATTTGGAAAGTAATGTTGGGCAACTCTTTTTAATAAAGCATTATAGGCTTGGGCATGGTTAGTATAGGCTTGAGCGGGTGATTTTTTTTGTGCTGAATGATTAACAGGGTTAATTGTTTCTAGAATTTTTAAAGCTTGGGATTTAGCTTGGTAGTAGTGAAAGCGCTTTTTTAAATAATAAAGAAAAATAATAATAACGACTAACGTGATAATAGTGAGGAGAATCCAGCCAGGTGCAGGAGGCCAGCTGCTGATTGCCGCGGGTGTGTGAATATCTTTTAGAGCATGAAGTGGGTTTGTCATTTTTATATATAAAACCTACTTTATCTTGATATTGTACTCTATTCTATTGCACCTTATTTTAAATATTATAATTGCTTTCTTAATAAGGGCTGATCGGTGATGGCTTGCTCGAGTGCTAAAATAGGATCTTGATCAGTAGAGATTGTGCAGCAGGCAATGCCATTTTTGCATGAAAAAGTCATGTTTTTCTGCGAGTAAATGACTCATGTATTGGCTGTAGTGCTCAGAGTCTTTGCTTGAATTGATGTGGATATTGACCATTTGCTTCCCATCTGAAAAAGTTATAACTGCCTTGTTGTTTTAATTGTTGCTCTAGTGGGTCTAATATTTGTATACATGCCATATCATAATGATAAGACAATTGTTTTAATAAATTTTGAGCTTTCTTAGAAAAATCAAAAAATGTCAGAAAAAATAATTAAAATTTCACCACCTCGACTATGGTGAATAAATTGCTCGAGGGTCCGAGTGAGTTGTTGGTTTTGGGTGGGGGCGTGAGTTTCAGTCATCTTGTTCAATAAGGCAAACAGACCGCGCTTACCTGCTTGGCTTTTTAACCAGATGGGTTGATCGTGAACGATAGCACCGCCAGTGCGATGGCCATGATGAAAGGCAAGCCAGGCTAAAGCTGCGCAGCAATGGTCAGCCATGACAGATTTAAAGCAGACCCGGGTACCAAATTGCATGCTTTGGCTATGATCGACGATAAAGTGAAAAGGCCGCTCACGCTCTTCACGGAAAATTTTAGTGTGCATCTGACCTGTGCGAGCGGTGACACGCCAATCGATAGCACGGACATCATCACCAGGCTGATAGTGACGAACCTCTTCGAAGTCCATTCCTCGGCCACGAAAGATAGAAGGGTGGGGGCCTGAGGTCGGGCTTTTGGCTAAATGGGCTAAGCGCATGGGGAGGCGACGTGCTTGTTGGGTGAGTTGTAGCAAGTCAGCCATATGACTTTGAGTGCCTTTGGAGGGTTCGATACGATGAGTTTTCGCTAACATCTTCAGTGATCTCCTTAGGGGGTAGGGACGGTCTCCAGAATGCGTTGAATGCACCGATTGGCCGTGATGCCTTGAGCTTCGGCCTCGAAGCTGAGTAAGAGGCGGTGCCTTAGTACATTGAATATGACGTTGTGGACATCCTCGGGGGCAATATAGTCACGTCCGGCCAGCCAAGCATGAGCGCGAGCACAGCGTTCTAGGGCGATAGTCGCTCGTGGGCTCGCACCGATGCGTAGCCAGTTTGCAAGCTCTTGGTTATATTTTTCGGGCGTGCGTGTGGCGATCACGAGCTGGACGATGTACTCTTCTATGGCTGGTGATAGAAAAATATTAAAGCATTCTTGGCGTGCTGAGAAAATAGTCTCTTGATTTAAAGAATTTTTTGTTGCAGCTTGTAAAGAAGCCGTTTCCTGTCGAACCAGCCTTAAAATATCTGCTTCTTCTGTGTTGTTAGGGTAGTCGAGCTCAATATGCAGTCAAAAACCGATCAAGCTGGGCTTCAGGAAGAGGAAAAGTACCCTCTTGTTCAAGTGGGATTTTGAGTCGCCATGACCAGAAAGAGTTTAGGCAGGTTATACGTACTACGGCCGACCGTGATTTGTCGCTCACCCATCGCTTCTAAGAGTGCGGACTGAACTTTTGCCGGCGCGCGGTTAATCTCATCGGCAAGAATAATCGAGTGGAAGAGTGGACCTTGCTGGAAGTAGAATTCACCGGTTTGGGGGCGAAAGACATCCGTTCCGGTGATATCAGAAGGCAGCAGGTCCGGCGTAAATTGGATGCGTTGAAAGTCACCTTCAATGAAGTGGGCGAGTGTTTTAATTGCTGTGGTCTTGGCTAGCCCGGGCGCGCCTTCAACGATGAGATGGCCGTCAGCAAGCAAGGCAATCTGCAGCATGGTCAAAAGTTCTTGCTGACCGATAATGTGCTGTTTTAGCTCATCTTGTAAGGTAACAAATTGATCTTTAAGTGATGTTTGACTTGTGTTTTGGGGGTCCAAGGGCATACCATCTCCCTGCCTATATGCCTTTAATTAAAATCATACTCATTTGCTTAAAGATGTAAAGCCTTGGTTGAAAATTAGACTATACTTAGGTCTGTGTACCATAAACAAAGGGGGCGCTATGGGGGAGTCTGATGAAAATATTCCACTTTTTTTAAAACGTACATTGGTGATCCCTCCTCAGCCTCATTTGATGCAGCGTATTCGGGAGGTCACTCCGGATATTCATGCGATGGCTGATGTAATTTGCCAAGACCCTGCTATGTCAGCAGAAGTGTTAAAACTTGCAAATAATCAAGAAAGTGGTGAGGTTTATTACTCGATACATCAGGCTGTTGAATCTATCGGCTTAGATGAAGTGATGGGATTGGTCAATAGCCTATTATTACGTTCGGTGTTTCAACACCGGGAAACTACACATCTGATTTGTTTTTGGCAAAGCGCCAGAGAGGTTGCGATTGCTTGTCGAGAGGTTGCTGAACAGTTACGTCTTAATTTAACTCGAGATGAGGCCTATAACCTTGGTTTGTTTCATAATGCAGCTATTCCTATGCTTGCCTTAAAGTGGCCCAATTATTTAAGTACGATGAAAGAGGCCTATGCGAGCCAGTATGAGTCTATTACTCAGGTTGAAAATAAACAATATGATACGAATCATGCGGTGACAGGATATTTATTAGCACGCAATTGGAAGTTGCCTGCTGAAGTTTGTGAGGCGATCCGAGATCACCATAATATCGAACGCTTAAACAGTATTCATCGGGCGAATGAACAAAACAAAGTTGATCTGTTGCTCGCTGTTTTAAAGATTTCTGAGCATATTTGCCAGCTGCATTTTAAACTCGGTGCTGAATTGGACGATTATGAGTGGGCTAAAGTTAAAGATGTTATTTTAGATTATATGATGCTTTCTGAGCATTACTTGGAAGAATTAGTTTGCGCGGTGCAATGTGCTCTGGATCGAGGGTTTGTTCGAGCAAGTGAGGCGCAAATTAAAAAAGCAAGTTAGTCGGGCTTTAGCCAGGTGTAATATGCAGTACAAGTTTGCCTCGTTCGAGTCGGCCATCGCGATTCATGTCATGAGCAATCGCCGCTCCCTCTAGACTCATTTCTTCATAGATCGTTGGTTTTAGCCGTCCTTTTTCTAATAATTTAGCGAGCTCTCGTAATTGATCACCATTAGGGTAGCCAAAGACAAAATCAGCATGCACTTGATGAGCTGCGGCTTCATTATCATCGGGTGGCATGACTAAAGAGATTAAATGACCCCCCTTTTTTTATAATTTGATAACTTTCACGTTGGACTTCACCACCCCGGGTATCTAAAACAAGGTCGATGCCTGCAGGCTCTCGCGCTTCAACTTCTTTAACAAAGTCTTGGCTATGATAATCAATGGCAACATCCGCACCTAAACTATAAACATAATCATGGTTATGTGGACTGGCTGTTGTATAAACTGTTGTTTGTTGCAATTTAGCAAGCTGTATCGCGATGCTGCCGATGCCTCCAGCTCCTCCGTGAATGAGTATTTTTTGGCCGGCGCTTAAGCGGATGGTTTCAAATAAGCACTGCCACACCGTGAGGCCTGTCATTGGAATGGTGGCAGCTTCTGCAAAGCTAATATTATTTGGAATGCTGGCGACGGCATCGGCATCGATGGCTAGATACTCGGCATAACTGCCGTGTTGGATGATGGGTTTGCGACAATAAGAAAAGACCCGGTCCCCTTTTTTAAACTGATTGACTTTGCTGCCGACTTCGCTCACGGTTCCAGCAGCATCCCAACCTAAAACGATTGGAAACTCATAGGGGAGTAAATATTCGTAGAGCCCTGCGCGTATTTTCCAATCTGCAGGATTTACGCTAGTGTGTGAGACTTGTATTAGAATCTCGTCCTCTTTAATTGTTGGGATAGGAAGATCGGCGAGTTGGAGTACATCAGAGTCACCAAATTGGTTGATGATCATCGCTTTCATGGAGTTATGCTCTTGCGCGTACTTTGTTTAGAAGTCTAGCCCAATTTGAGAAAAATGCGCTAAAAAAGAAAAGATAAGCGAGTGATTTAAACTTGCTCGGGCCTATTAGTTGCGGTACTTTTGTGGGTGATTGTGATTGTGATTGTGATTTTTATTTTAGTCAGTTGTGTCAGAATCGTCTTTTTTTGAAGATTCTCTATTGCTCGCATGGCGTTGCTGAGTGGATTTCGAGTGCTTTTCAGAGTGATCCTCTGAATTATTGTTAGGAAGGCGGAAGGCTGAAATTGTTTTCATTAGCTGAGTTGCGCGTTGTTTTAGAGTAGATGCTGAGTGTGAAGCTTGATTGGTATCGTCTTTGAGGACTTCGATATCCTCTAAACTGTCGTACATGCAGCTAGAAATTGCGACGGTTTCTTCATTTTGAGTGGCGATAGCGGTCGCGATTTGCTGAGTTGCTACGTTCACTTCTGCTGCACTTTGAATGATTAACTCGAGGATTTCACCGGCTTCGGAGACTTCGTCTACACCAAGAAGGACTTGATTGACACCTTCATGCATCGCGTCAACGGTATGATGCACTTCGATGTTAATCGCCTCGATGGCAGGAGCAACCTCTCGGGTGGCATCTGCAGTGCGAATCGCAAGCTTTCTGACTTCATCGGCAACCACAGCAAAACCACGACCTTTTTCGCCAGCACGTGCCGCCTCAATGGCTGCATTCAGTGCGAGTAAGTCCGTTTGTTTAGCGATGATTTCAATCGTATCGACAACACTATTAATCGCTTCACCGAGCTCCGCTAAGCGTGATAATCCCGCCGCAGAAGTGTGTACTGAACGACTAATCTCTTCCATATTTTCAATATTGCGGCGAACGATCGTTCCTCCACGATCAGCCGCTTGTGCTGAATCCGTCGCTTTTTGAGCTGCGTGATAGACGAGGCGCTCGATTTCAGTGTTGGATTGCTCAATATCAGACATTGAATAACCAACAGAACGTAGGGAAGAACTCTGGTTATTCATGTGTACATCAATGCCTCGATTGGCTTTGGCAATATGTTGCGCTTCTTTTGTAATATTTTTAGCATCATAAGCCACTCGCTTGATCATTTGGCTGACTTTATAAGCAAAGCGGTTAAAGCCATTACCAAGAAAGGCGATTTCATTGCTGAAATTTTTGATATTAACACGCTGGCTTAAATCTTCTTCACCTTCAACAATGGTGTTGATTGCATTTGATATTTCCAAAAGTGGCTTAATAATAATTCTTGAAATTAAAATATAAGTGGCTGCAATAATTAAAAAATTTAGGATCAATGTCTGGAGTATCTGCTTATAAATAACACTGTTTAAGGAATCATTAATGCTTGATGCATCAATAAAATAAGTCAAATTGCCGACAGTTTCGCCCCGATATTTGATCGGTAAAGAGATACTGTCATTGTTGCTGGCAATCGGCTTTGATAGTTGAACCATCTTACCGTCGTTGTCTTTGTAAATCGCAATGATGGCATTGCTAGGTTTAAGCTTGATTTGCAAGGCCTGAATTTCACGAGATTTTAAATTAGATTTTAAGATGGCGAGGACTTGGGTGCGACTGAGATTCCATAACGGCTCTGCAAGGCTGGAGGCAATGCGTTTGCTGGAAATCATTGCATCTTCACGCAATTGTTGTTGGAGTGATTTTTTATCGCCGAGGTACTCAATAATGCCAGTGACAGTGAGTGTAGCCGTAATCACGGCTGCAAGCAGGATATAGATTTTAAATTGTAAGCTGTTTGCTAGTGCCTTGATTGTCATCTATTGCTTTACGCCTCTTGTTGTCTTGCCTCCTGCGATGAAAGCTTGACGACTTCATGTCTACTCACCCCTAACCACTAGTCTAGTTGAAGTTAGGGGGAATTAGCGGCATTAATTTGAGACGCAAGCATTACCACGAAAGTGGGTGCCTACGATGGTGCCTTTTTTACTGATTTGAAAAGAGGTTGTGCAATTTGACTCTATGGTGCCGCCACCGGTTCGGTAGCCCCCGGAGCTGGTCACATAGGTTTTGCCACCGTGGTCTGATACGGTGGTACTACCTGGGACATAATAGGTGGGCAAGTTGCTGACATTATGAACCCGATAACTATAGTAAGTATTGCCATTTGGCATTTTAAACGTAGTATCGGGTGGGCCCCAAGCCTGAATCAACTCGTTGACATTATGGCCTTTCCAGCGGTCGATTTGCGCACGATACTTCGCAGTTGTCGCACAGCCTGCTAGAAGAATTAACGTGAAGAGTACAGCAAAGATCCTCATAATATGCCTTATCTATTCGCTTTTAATAGCTGCATTATACAGTCAGGCAGCTTAATTAAGTCTTATTGGCCATATTGTCTAGTGTAGTGTTTAAATTGACGTGCTGCTGGCTTCTTCCTTGCGTTGCTCTATCACTGCATATGCGGAATGGTTGTGAATCGATTCGAAGTTCTCTGATTCGACCTTGTAAGCGGTGATGCGCTTATCATTATTGAGTTGCTCTGCGACATCACGGACTAGGTCTTCGACAAATTTAGGGTTTTCATAGGCCGTTTCTGTGACATATTTTTCATCGGCACGTTTGATCAAACCATATAGTTCACTTGAGGCTTGGGCTTCAACGAGCTCGATAAGATCATCAATCCAAACAAGATCACAAGTTTCAATTTCAACAGTGATATGAGAGCGCTGATTATGGGCGCCGTATTTTGAGATTGCTTTTGAACATGGGCACAGGCTGGTGACAGGAACAACAACCTTTAAGTGGGTGCTTGCTTTGCCGTTATTGGCTTTGCCTAAGAAAGTGACTTCATAGTCCAAATAGCTTTGTTGTTGTGAAATGGGGGCTGTTTTTTTGCGAAAATAAGCGAACTGCATTTCAATTCGCCCTTTTTGTGCCTGTAGTCGCTCGGCCATCTCTAATGCTAAAGAATTAAAATTTTGCACTGAATAGGCCGTTTCACTTTCATGGAGTAGGGCAACAAAGCGTGACATGTGTGTGCCTTTGACATGAGCGGGAAGGTCAACATACATATTGAAGGTGCCGACGGTTCCAAGGACGGTATTTGAACGGTCCGAGACTTGAATAGGGTGGCGCACTTGACGGATACCGACGTGATTGATCGGGATATTGCGAGGGTCTTCTGAACTTTGAATATCCGCAATACTGGCTGTAGGCATATCATTCCTCATGTGAGCTTTAGGTCTATGTGTTGACTAAATTTAGGCTAATCAATGTAGAGCAATTTCTATTAATAATCAAGCATGAGTCTGTTGAGTCAATGCGGGTAAAGTAGTTAATATATTGATTAATAATATATTTAATGAGCTAGGCTGATTGATCACCATTTTATCTAAAAACTTAATTAAGCGACTAATGTTTTCGTTGGATAATGAGGTTGGCAATTTCTACTAATGCCTGAGTATCGTCGTTGATTGGAGAGAGTGCGTTTAATGCTTCATTATAGAGCTCTTCAAGTTTTATTTTCGCTTGTTTTATACCCAATAGGCTAGGATAGGTGGATTTATTGTTTTTTCAAGTCACTTTTGGCGGGTTTGCCTAAGGCCTCTGTTGAGCTTTCTAGGTCAAGAATATCGTCTTGTACTTGGAAGGCAAGACCTATTTTTAGTGCATATGAGTCAAGTGCGTCCATTGTTTCTGGTGTGATCTTCGGGTCAGTTAAGGCGGCTAAGCGGACGCTTGCACGTATTAGTGCGCCTGTTTTTAAAATATGCAAGCTTTCAAGCTGTTGTAAAGAGAGCTGAGTACTGTTTTCAGCTTGAATATCTAAGGATTGCCCTGCAGCAATGCCTGCCCCTCCGCTGGCTTGGCAGAGTGTTTGGATACGTTGTATTTGCTGAGTGTTAGGCAGATTGCTGTTGGCGCTAGCTTGGCAAAGCTGCTCTATGGCTAGCATTTGTAATGCGCTGCCAGCAAGTATTGCCGTGGGTTCATCAAAGGCTTTATGGCAGGTTGGGCGGCCGCGCCGCAGGTCGTCGTTGTCCATGGCGGGGAGATCATCATGGATGAGAGAATAGACATGGACCATTTCTATAGCACTGGCACAGGGGTGTAGCTTTTCTATGGGGAGATTGAGTGCTTGTCCTGTTGCATAAACGAGCAAAGGGCGGATACGTTTACCTCCTGCCAAACTGTATTGCATCGCTTGTTTTAGCAAGCTGTCTTCGATGGAGGCTTGTTGTATGCAAGTTGTTAAGTGTGTGTTGAATTGCTGCTGCCAAGATTGTAATTGAGAATTCATAAGGTGTTACCGCTATTCGTCAATATTTGCAGGCGCTATTGTAACGTGATTTTAAAAGAGAATGAAGCGGCGCTATAGCCGCCTGATTCTATCAACAATGGACTACAATTAAGGGTTAGAGGGGAAAAGCGACCGTTAGAGGTATAGAGCTTGGATTTAGCGACCCTGCTCGGAATGTTAGGTGCAATTGGCATCATCATGATGGCGATGATACTGGGTGGAGACATTGGTATTTTTATCAATGTTCCCTCTTTGTTGATCGTGATGGGGGGCAGTGTTTTTGTGGTTATGATGTTTTATGGCATGGGGCAGTTTTTTAGCGCGATCAAAATTGCGATGAAGGCATTTTTAACCAAGCTTCCTAAATTAGGTGATTTAATTGAAAAGTCAGTCGAGCTTGCAGATGCTGCACGCAAAGGTGGCTTACTCTCTCTTGAAGGTGCAGAAATTCCAGATCCGTTCATGCAAAAAGGCATACAAATGCTTGTTGATGGACAGGAAGCAGATGTTGTTCGAGCGACGATGAGAAAAGACATGAGTTTAACGCTTGAGCGTCATAAAACGGCACAAAGTATTTTCAAAACAATGGAAGTGATTGCTCCGGCGATGGGGATGATTGGCACCTTGATTGGCCTTGTGCAGATGTTATCGAATATGGATGACCCAAAGTCAATTGGCCCGGCGATGGCGGTTGCTTTATTAACAACGCTCTATGGTGCGATGATTGCGAATATGTTTTGTGCGCCGATTGGAGGTAAGTTAAGGCTGCGAAGTGAGGAAGAGTACACGGCTAAGGGGCTCGTGATTGATGCAGTTCTTGGTATTCAAGCTGGGCAAAACCCTAGAGTGCTTAGCGATGTGTTGATGAATTATTTACCGGCAGCAAAACGCCCGGTTGAAGAAGAGATCTAGCACATGAGCAGTGCTGATGATGACGAGCCTGAAGAAGAATGCCCCGCCGGCCTGCCCCCCATGGCTTGCGACCTTTGCCGATTTAATGTCTCTGCTGATGTGTTTTTTTGTCTTATTATTATCATTTTCAGAAATGGACGTGCAAAAATATAAGCGGGTGGCTGGCAGCATGAAGTTTGCTTTTGGGGTGCAACGGCAAATCCGTGTTGAAGATATTCCTAAGGGAACGAGTGTTATCAAGCAGGAGTTCAGTCCGGGCAAGCCCGTGCCAACGCCGGTTAAAACGATTCAGCAGGTAGCGAAAGAAAAGCGCCCTGAACTGAATCCAACCGATCAGGTTCAGGATAAAGAAGCAAGTAAAAAAGCGAAAGAGTTTGAAAATGTTGCTAAGCGTGAGTTGGCAACAGAAGTTCAAGAGAATAAAATTTCAGTGAAGCTTGAGGATAAAAAAGTCATTATTCGCCTAAAAGAAGGGGAGAGCTTTCAGTCGGGTTCTGAGCTAGTTCGGCCTACTTTTTTGCCCGTTATCGCAAAAATTGCCAATGTATTAAAGAAAACAAAAGGCAGTATCATCGTTGCAGGACACACGGACAACTTGCGTATCTCTAATGCGCGTTTTCGTTCTAACTGGGATTTATCGGCAGAGCGTGCTGTGTCGGTGGCTTTAGCTTTATTTCGTGATGAAGGCTTAGATCAAAAACGCTTTACCGTTGTCGGTTATGCAGATACGAAGCCCCTAGCAGACAACAAGAAGGCTGAAAATCGTTCGAAAAATCGCCGTGTTGAGATTACGGTTGTCTTTGGCAAAGATGAAGAAGGGGGAGATTTCTCGATTGATGATGAAGAAATAGGACTGCCTGATGATTTCTAATAACAATCACTGGCCTGAAAGAAGAAGGGGGATTTGATGAGTGATGAAGATGGACGGCGGCGTTACTTTAGGTTGGATGACCAAGTCATTTTAGAGTGGAAATCTGTTTCTCCTGAAGAGCTTGTTGCAGGAATAGAACGGCTTAGCCAAGAAAAAGAGTATGGTCAAGGTGGTGAGCTTTATCGCATTGAACAAAAATTACAAACGTCGATTTCTCAGTTAAAAAATCGCTCTCCTGAAATTGCGGTATGTTTGGATTTAATGAATGAGCGTATTGATTTATTTATGCACAAAATACAGGCTTATCAAAACTTGTATGGTGATGATAAACGTCAAAAAGAACCGGAAAAAGTCAGTCTTAGTGCGACAGGAGTTGCTTTTGAAGCTCTGAAGCCTCCTGCAACCAGCCAGTTGGAAGTTAATTTTTTCTTATTACCCCGTTATGTGTATATCCGGACCTTTGGCACGATCGTTTCTTGTGAGCTGCGAGGTGAACTCTATCATGTTGCTGTAAATTTTGATGTTATTTTGGACGAGGATCAAGAGACATTAATTCAGCATTTATTGCATAAACAGACAAAAATCATTCAAGCACAGAAGGCTGAATTAGAGCGGATGACAGATAGCAGCGATGATCGGCGAGATGGACAAAAAAAATGAAAATATTATCTTTATTCATATTTTGGTTACACTTGCTATTGTTGAGTGTGCCAGCTCTTGCAAAAGAAACACTAACATTTGCCTATCAAGATTCAGAGAATTTTCCTTATCAGCTTGGCAATGGGCAAACGATTCCGACGTTATTACCAGGTCTTGCTGTAGATATTGTTAAACTAGCAGCGAAGCGCTTAAATTTAACAGTAAAGCTAGTTCGCATGCCGTGGAAGCGTGCGCTTGTTTCGCTTGGAGCTAATCAAGTGGATGGCGTATTCAATGCAAGTTTTAAGCGTGTACGAGAAAGGTATGGTGTTTACCCTATGATAGAGGGGCATGTTGATGCATCGAAAAAAAGTTATGCAAATTCCTATTCTTTCTATGGACTGAAATCTTCAAAGTTAAGTTTTGAAAATAAGCAGTTATTACCTCACTCTCCAAAAATGAAAGTTGTGACGATTCGTGGCTTTTCGATTGCTGAAGATTTAAAGAATATGAATGTGAGGGTGGTTGAAGTCTCTACTGTCGCTGAGGCTTTTCACTTGTTAAAATTAGGTCGAGTTAAGGTCGCCGCAATTTTCTCATTATCAGGGGATTTTTATTTAAAGAAAGATCAGAATATTTACCGGGATATTGTTAAAATTGAGCCACCGATAAAGACCAAAAATTATTACTTAATGTTATCTAAACAGTTTGTTAGAAACCATCCTAAGCTCGCCACTCGTATTTGGCAGGAAATAGGGAAGATCAGAGCGTCAGGCGAGATAAATACATTGAGTGAGAAATATTTCTCTGAACTAAAATAGAAAGGGCTGTGTTGATCGTATATCGTATTCAGTGTTAGATGCTACTGCGAGTAAGTTATAGCTGTAAGTTTAGCTAACATGGCTTGTAGTAATACTTATAGATCATAGGCTTTGTGATAAAAATCCATGTAAGATATTTGTGAGTTGCTTGCACAGGCGTGTATAATAGCAAGCTGAATTTAAGAGTAAGCCGAATTGAGGAAATAAAATATGTCTAATATCCAAGTTCCTGCTGGGGGAGAGAAGATTACTTTTGATGCAAGTGGTGCATTGAATGTTCCTAATAACCCAATTATTCCTTTTATCGAAGGTGATGGTATCGGTGTTGATGTAACACCTGTGATGAAAAAAGTGGTTGATACCGCCGTAGAAAAAGCTTACGGTGGCGATCGCCAGATCGCTTGGATGGAAGTCTATGCCGGTGAAAAAGCCAATGAAAAGTATAATGGTGACTGGTTGCCACAAGAAACATTTGCTGCATTAAAAGACTACGCTGTTTCTATCAAAGGCCCATTAACAACGCCTGTGGGGGGCGGTTTTCGTTCTTTGAACGTTGCAATTCGTCAAGAGCTTGATTTATATGTATGCTTGCGTCCAGTACGCTATTATCAAGGAACACCAAGTCCATTAAAAGAGCCTGAAAAAACAGACATGGTGATCTTCCGTGAAAATTCAGAAGATATTTATGCAGGTATTGAATGGCAGTCCGGTACGCCTGAAGCGAAAAAAGTCATTGACTTTTTCATCAATCAAATGGGTGTGACTAAAATTCGCTTCCCTGAAACATCAGGCATTGGTGTGAAACCTGTTTCTAAGGACGGTACTTCTCGTTTAGTAGAGCGTGCGATTCAATATGCGATTGATAATGACCGTGACTCTGTCACTTTAGTGCACAAAGGTAACATTATGAAGTTTACCGAAGGTGCATTTAAAGACTGGGGTTATGAAGTGGCTAAGACCAAGTTCGGTGCTAAAGAAATCGATGGTGGCCCTTGGTGCTCATTTAAGAACCCTAAGACAGGTAAAGAAATCATCATTAAAGATTCAATTGCCGATGCATTTTTACAGCAAATCTTATTGCGCCCAGCAGAGTACGATGTTGTTGCGACATTGAACCTAAATGGTGACTATGTTTCTGATGCATTGGCTGCACAAGTCGGCGGTATCGGTATTGCACCTGGTGCAAACTCGAATGACAAAGTCGCTGTATTTGAAGCAACTCACGGCACGGCTCCAAAATATGCCGGTCAAGATAAGGTGAATCCTGGTTCATTGATTCTCTCTGCTGAAATGATGTTGCGTCATATGGGCTGGACAAAAGCTGCTGATCTTGTTGTTAAGGGTATGGAAGGTGCGATTGAGTCTAAGCGTGTAACGTATGACTTTGAGCGTTTAATGCCAGGAGCGACTAAAGTGAGCTGCTCTGAGTTTGGTAATGTGATTATTGAGCACATGTAATTTGAACTAGATTTTTTTGTTTCATTATTATTTGCTTTAATAAAGTATGAGAAAAGCACCTGTTATAGGTGCTTTTTTATTTATAGTGAAGCGTGTTTATAATTTGGCTCCGTCGGCTTCTTCCTAGTGTTATCACAAGCGTATGTGAAATGATCTTTTGTGCAAGATGTCGATAGAATTAGGTGATTAAAGACTATTGTTATAGCAGGCTCAGATTTTTCTGTTTAGAAAAATTTTAAAAACATTTACCTTGTTAACCTTGGACTTATTGTGAGCTGTTTTATATTATGGAATAACAAGCAGGATGCTTGTTAGGATAGAATTTTAGTGCAGACCAGGAGGTTAGCTGATGTTTGAATTTATGGATAGAAACTCTAAAGCAGACAAATACAGCCTATTGCAAATTCAAGATGAAGCAAAAAGTGAAATTACATATCAGCGAGGGTTTTATTTGAGTCTAATGAGCTTGATTGGCTTGGTAACCGTCGTGTCTATGTATTGGTCTTGGGAAAATGTGAGCCATTTTGCTTCATGGTCGAGCCTTTTTGCCGGGGTATTTTTTATCGGTGTGACTTACATGAGTATGCGTGATTGTATGGTGCGTTTATCGGTACGCCTGCAAGATATTAATCGGTATTTAAGTCAATAAAGCATAAAATATAGAAGTGAGGTGCAGCAAGAGCAGCCTCACTTTTGCCTGGTTTTAGAGGTATTAAGACGGTTGCGATTGCAACTGCAATTTATTTTGAATAAAGCCAAGAGCATCGTCCAGGTTAATATCTTCGCTGTTGCCTGCTCTGCGTGATTTATATTCAACTTGCCCATTTTTAAGGCCACGATCGCCGATGATAATGCGGTGCGGAATACCAATTAAGTCGGCATCGGCAAAAAGAACGCCGGGACGCTCTTTGCGATCATCGAGGATCACCTCTATACCTTGTTGTTGCATCGTTTGATAGAGCCGATCAGCGGCTTGTTTAACTTCGGTAGACTTATTGTAGTTAATACCAATGATCACCACTTGGAAAGGCGCCATCGCACTCGGCCAGATAATGCCATTATCATCATGGTTTTGTTCGATAGCCGCAGCGATAATACGTGACACACCAATGCCATAGCACCCCATCTCAAGGGTTTTTTGCTTGCCGTTTTCATCAAGCACTGTCGCTTGCATGGCTTTAGAGTAATTATTACCAAGTTGGAAAATATGGCCGACCTCGATGCCTCGCGCCATATGCAGTGTACCTTTGCCATCAGGGCTTGCATCACCGGCAATAACGGTGCGTAGGTCGGTAATATAGTGATATTCTGCATCACGTTGCCAGTTGACCCCTTGGTAGTGTTTGCCATTTTGATTGGCACCACAGACAAAATCAGCAAGCTGCGCGGCATCCGTATCAACAATCACAGTGACTTTGCTGTTCACAGGGCCAATGAAACCAGCTTCAGCGCCCATTGTTGTTGTTATTTGCTGGTCTGTTGCGAGGGTGAGAGGGCTTGCGACTTCAGGCAAGTGTTCAGCTTTAATTTCATTTAGCTCGTGATCACCGCGAACAACGAGGGCAACGAGCGTGTTTTCTTCGCTGCCTTGAACTAATAATGTTTTTACTGTTTGATTGGCTTGGCAGCCGAGTAATTCACAGACATCTTTGATTGAGCGTTGGATCGGCGTATCGACTAGGATGAGTTCTGCGCTGGCTTGTGGACGTTCAGTGCTGGGTGCAAGCGCGACGGCTTTTTCAACATTGGCAGCGTAATCGCTTTGATCACTGTAGGCAATTAAGTCTTCACCGGCATCGGCCAGGACATGAAATTCATGTGAGGCAGAGCCGCCAATCGAACCATTATCAGCAATAACCGCACGGAACTTTAAGCCTAATTTGTTGAAAATATCACTATAAGCACTGTACATGGCCTGATAAGTTTCTTCCAGGCTTTGGCGATCACTATGGAAAGAATAAGCATCTTTCATTAAAAATTCACGTGAGCGCATCACCCCAAAACGTGGGCGAATTTCATCGCGGAATTTGGTTTGAATTTGGAAAAGTGTGACGGGTAATTCTTTATAGCTGGAAAGTTCACGACGGACAAGATCTGTAATCACTTCTTCATGAGTTGGGCCAAAGCAAAAATCACGCTGGTGGCGATCTTTCATACGTAGTAATTCTGCGCCATATTTATCCCAACGACCAGATTCTTGCCATAACTCTGCAGGTTGTGAGCAGGTCATGAGCATTTCGATGGCACCGGCTTTATTCATTTCATTACGGACGATATTTTCTACCTTGCGTAGAACACGCAGACCTAATGGCATCCATGTATAGAGGCCAGAGGCCAAGCGGCGAATTAAGCCTGCGCGTAGCATCAACTGATGACTGACGAGCTCAGCATCAGCCGGCGTTTCTTTTAATGTTGTAATTAGATATTGACTTGTCTTCATTTTTTATCATTAAACCTGCATATAAACCTTACCGCATGTTAAACCAATTTGGCCCGAATTGATAGCGCTTGAGAGAGATGAGTCTTGAGCTTGAAGCCTTGTTATCATCACAGCTTTGCTTGAGGTTCTTGTCCTATTAATCTGCGTGTATTGGCTAGGTTGTTTTGGTTCTCTGTATCAAGAAGTCTTTAAATAATTTATGCGCGCGACTTTGGTATTTGTTTTTTCTGTTTATTAAAACAAGTTTTGCTGAAAAATCATCTATTTTGTAAGGTAATACTTTGAGTTTTTTAGTCTTTATATCTTCAGCTAGGGTAGTGATTGGTAAAATTGCAACGCCGATATTGGCCTTAGCCGCTTCACGAATTGCCATGTATGAATCTAAGTACAAAGGTGATTTTGTCGCTCCCCATTGAGTCATCAGCTTTTTTTGGCGGATTTTCGTAGGAGACTGCAGACGAGTCGTTAAAAACTGTACCGTTGCTAAGTCTGCTAGGTCTATTTTCTTTTTGCTTGCTAAAGGGTGGGCGGAAGATACGGTAAGAACAAATTCGAACTCGAATAATGAGTAAGTTTCCCAATCCTGACTATAGGTAAGTGGGTCGCTAATAATATAAAAATCATGACGATTATTTTCAAGCTCGACTTGCTGATCTCCCCACTTATCAACGGTCAAATCTAATTGGACATGGGGGTACTGTTCTAAAAAAGGACTCAACAGCATAAAAATAGTGCTTTGGAAAGTATTGGTGATCGATAGGCGAATTGTTGCTTGCTCTTCTTGGTTAAGCTCATTGATTGATGCTGAAAATTGATCTTTTGCCTGTAAAAAAACTTCGGCACCTCTTGCAAGCTCAGCTCCTTCTGGAGTGAGTAAAAATTTCTTACCATGACGTGAAAATAATTGTTTTTGGCAGAGTTGCTCTAAATTGTGAATATGCTTCCAAGCGGCAGGGACTGTCATATTCAATGCTTTTGCTGTTTGGGTGATGCTTAAGGTTTGTGAGGTTTTAAAAAATACTTCGATTTGGCGGATGCTGTAGTACATATTTAGATTTTTATACCTATCGTTTTTAATTAACTTTAAGTTAATAATAATAAGATTATATTAAATTTTAATATATTTATAATACGATTACTATGAGTCATCGAAATGAGGAGAGTTTTGATGGCTGATCGTTTATTTAATAAAGTTAAAGTGAATGAAAATAATAAGTTACCTTTGGTAAGCTTAATTGTAATGGTGTCTTTGGCTTCTGTAGGCTCTGTTTTACCTTCGCCAGCGTTATCAGAAATTGCATCTGCTTATTCGATACCTGCTCATATTGCTGAGTGGGTTGTGACTTTATTTGTCTTAGGTTATGCATTGAGCCAATTAATTTATGGGCCCATTGCGAATGCATTTGGGCGTAAAAGAGCACTTTATTTTGGGCTTGGTTTGTCAATTATTGGCTCAATCCTATCGAGCTTTGCAACTAATATTGAGGTGCTTCTGGTTGGGCGTTTGATTATGTCCTTTGGTGCGGGTTGTGGTTTGAATATAACGTTTACTATGATTAATGATTACTATGATGGCCCAAAAGCGAGACGGGTTACCGCATATGTGACTACAGCGTTTGCAATATTGCCAGGAATTGCAATCGCTGTAGGAGGTGAATTAACGGGTGTATTGGGTTGGAGGAGTTGTTTTGAGTTTTTATTATTGTATTATGTGATCGCATTAATTTTTGCATGGAAGCTCCCAGAAACAGCGACCAATTACTCTCGAGATAATATAAAATTTAAGCCGCTAATTATGCAATATCAAAATGTTATTTTAGATAAAGTGATTTATCCTTATGCTTTGTTATGGGGGATGACAAATGCAGTGGTTTATATGATGGCCGCAGTTTTACCGATCATCGCTCTACAAGAAATGAAATTAACACCTGTTTATTTTGGTTTTAGCTTTTTGTTAGTGACTGCTGGGTATGTGTTGGGTAATTTTATTACAGGTCGATTAAGCCATAGTTTAACTGCCATTCAAGTTAAAATGATTGGTGGAGTGATATCATTAACTGGAGTCATTGCGCTAACGGTGATTGGTTTTTTCTTTTACTCATATACATTGGGTTTTTTCTTAGCACTATCGATCACTTATATGGGGTTGCCGATGGTGTTATCAACAGCTGTTGCTGTAATTGTTCAACGTGCTGAGGATAAGTCAACAACATCATCAGTGACGAGCTTTATTGCGATGATGATGGGCTTTTTAGCCGCTTTGATTGCAGGCTGGCTTCAAGTTGGGCTTTACTGGAAAGTCCCCTTATTTGCTTTAGTGGTTGTTTTAGTGATGTGTATATTAATTGTACTTATTCGAACAATGGTTAATCACTCTTCTTATGCCAAAGTTTAGAGGGGTTGATTGGGTAATTTGATAGTGAAGGTGGTGCCCTTACCTTCTTCACTTTCAACATTGATTGAACCATCATGTTTTTTGATAATGCCATAGCTGATCGATAGTCCAAGCCCAGTACCTTCACCAACAGGCTTTGTCGTAAAAAATGGGTCAAATAGTTTTGCAAGATTATCTTGGTGAATGCCATGACCATTATCTGCAATTGTCAGTAGATTGAAGCCTTCTTGTTGTTTGGTGGTGATTGTGATTGTGCCACTTTCTTTGATTGCATGTGCTGCATTGACGAGCAAGTTCATGATGACTTGGCCGATTTGTGAAGAGTAGCCTAGTATTGGTTTTACATTGTCGAAATTTTTTATTATTTCGCATTTGTATTTGAGTTCATTTTGAGTAATCGTTAAGGCTTGCTCTATGCAATGGTTAAGGTCGAACTCTTCTTTTGTTTCAGCTTCTGAGTGAGCTAGCGATTTTAAGCTTAAAACAATATTTTTAACTTTTTCGGTGCCTTCAAGTGATTGCTCGATGATATTCTCGGTATCTTCAATGATATAAGTCATATCTTCTTGATCAAGTGACTCTTTTAGTTCTTTAAGCTTGCTGTCTTTAGCACTTATATCATCTGAGTTTAGTGTTTCGCTGCAAGCATATGCTTTATTTGTGACGCTTTTAATAGAGTCTAAGTACTCTCCCATGACTTCGATATTGTTCATGATGTAGCTAATGGGGTTGTTAATTTCATGAGCAACACCGGCGGCAAGTTGACCGATAGAAGCTAGTTTCTCTGACTGGACTAGCTGTTCTTGGTTTTCTTTAAGTTTTTGTGTCCGTTCAAGCACTTTGTGGTCCAGTTCTTCATTCAGTACCGTCAACTTGCTATTTAAATCATTAAGTTGTTCTGTGCGCTCTTTAACTAGCTTTTTGACTCGGGCTTCTCTATTAATGAGTACCCAAAGGTAAGCTGAGAGCATGAATGAGATAACCAGACCTGCTAAAAATATTGTGATTGGCAGGTAGGTTTGGTGTTCTTTGATAAAGCTTTGTGATGGGGAAATTACTATTTGCCATTTTTTGTCGGCGACTGTGAGGGTTGATTGATAAGCGAGTTTGCTACTTGCTTTTTGCTCTACATTATTTTCGAGTATTGTTGAAAAAGTATTATCATTCACTTTCTCTTTGACTATAAGAGTGAGGTTACTTTTTGAAGAAAAATTAAGGGATTGATCTAGCATATCATTGATTCTATAAACGCCGAGTACAAAGCCCTTTAGGTTTTCAAAAGAAGCTTTTTTCTGGATATGTTGCGTTGTATATTGGGTTGAAGAGTAAAAAATCCATGACTGCTGCCTTTCTCTTGCACTAGTGTTATTGAGTTAGTGGCGACACTTCTTCCTGTAATTGCAGCTTTTTTTTGAGACTTCTGTCTCGCGCGGGGCTGGAAGATAAATCAAACCCGATTGCTTTTTTATTGCCTTTCACTGGGTTAACATAATAAACAGGGAAATAGCTGGACTTATCTTTAGCAGTTATCATTTTTCCTTGTGATTTTCTTTGATTTTAAAGCTTGGGAAAAATTGATTGGCATTTTTTGACATAATCATTGCGTTGGGATTGTGTGATCTTTGGAATCCACTCTAATGCTTGGATGGCTAAGTTTCTTTTTAATAAGCCATTTGTAAAAATAGTAAACTCATCAAAGCTGACAAAGTTTGATGCTTCATAGAAAGATTTTAAGATATTAATTGCAGCGATATTTTTATTGATATTATTCTGTATGGATTGCTGCGTATCTGTTGCGAGTTCTCTAAAGTGGTTTGATGTTTCTGATTGGTTTGTTTCGTTGATGCTATAAAATAAAAAAAACTGATTGCCGCTCCAATAATAATGGTGAAAATGGAAGGAAGTTTGTTTAAGCGTAAATTATTTATCATTTTATTGGTGATCGCTATTAGTTGAGGTGAGTAGGCTGCCATAAATAAGTTCTGCATGCTCCTTTTCTAGTATGGCAAGAGACATCATTAAGTGCGTTTTATTTTGATTGTTTAAGGTCACTTTGCCGTGCCAATGGCCATGGTCTTGAACATGGGATAATATTTCTTCAAACTGTGTTTGACTGTAATTAATGACTGATGTTAATGGTTTTGTTAATACTACCTCTTCACTTTGATCAAGAAGATTACAAAAATAGGAATTAACAGATTTTAGTTGGCCTTCTGAGTTAAATGAAAATGCTGCTGTGAGCGTGTGATCATCGCCTGGTGAGGCTTCTGGAGTCATTGTTTTGTTAATTAGATAACGAATGTGCTCTCGCAGCTCATTGGCGCGCCAGGGTTTTTCTAAAAATTGATGGATGCTACCATTAAGCACACCACTGATAATTTCTTTTGTATCGGAATAGCCACTTAAAATAACGCGAATGGTTTCTGGAAATTTTTCTTGAGCGCGTTGCAGAAATTCACTACCGAGCATATTTGGCATGCGTTGGTCAGATAAAATGACATCGATTTTTTCTTGTTCTAAGATATTTAGTCCTTCTGACGCATTATAAGCGCAGAATAAAGTATATTTTTCACGGCGAAACAAGCGCTTAAGCGCATCTACAATATGCGATTCGTCATCAACAAGTAACAAAGAGGGCATTTTCTTCCTTTGAACTCTTCAAATGGCTTTCCATAGTTTAAATAGTAGTCAATTTATTGAGCGATTTTTTGACTTGCTATATGGCAGGGCTGTGGTTTATGTAATAACTGCATAGTTATATCTATACGGTAAGCTTGTCCGTGGTGCGCTATATAGCTTAAAGCCATCAAGTCATAATCACTTGATGGCCTTATTATTCCTAAATACTTTAATTTTTATCGAGTAAAGGCTTAATTTGATCAGACCAAAGTAATGTTCCTCCAGCAACTGCTGCAGGAATGGCAATGAGGTTGAGCAAGGGAATCATTGTGCAAACAAAACAAATCAAGCCAAACCCCATCGCTGTGAATGGCTTTTTGCGCGTGGCGCTTAAGGTGTGGTTAAAGTGGTGCTTGAATAAGTCCATGGGATAATCAATGTATTGAATCGCTTGCATCCAGCAGTTAAATAAAAACCATAATATGCTGATGATCAAGTTCAAGCCGGGGATGAACATTAAAATCATTAAGATAATCACGCGAACAATAGAATAACGCAATTTAATCAGTTCACGGCCGATGAGTCTGGGCATGTCTTTGATTAAGGCGAAGAGGCTTTCTTCGGGGGCCTTATGGTCTTCTTGTTGCAATACCGCTTCACAAAGTACGCTATAAAAGGGCGCGCCGATGATACTGGCGAGCGTGGTAAAGCTAAATACAAGCAGAGCGATAAAGGCTAAGCTTAAAATAACTGTGGCAATCGATTCGAGAAAGTGCAGCCAGTGAGGTAAGCTGCCAGCAAAGTGGGCGGTGATGGCTTCTATGCCATGAATGCCGAAGTAACCTAACACAATCAGCAAGATGAGATTCAGGAAAATAGGCAGGTAAAGATAGCGACGCATCCCGGGTTTAAAAATGAGGTTTAAGCCTTTTAGGAAATAATGAAAACCTGACATATTCGCTCCACTAGATTCATGATAGAATGGGCGGTATTTTACCCGATTCAGTGATAAACTGAAGAGCATAATTTGAAAAGAACAATAAGTACAATGGCACTATGAGATTAAAAAAGATTAAGTTGGCGGGGTTTAAGTCGTTTGTCGATCCAACGACGGTGGAGTTGCCGAGTCAGTTGGCATCCATTGTCGGTCCGAATGGTTGCGGAAAATCGAATATTATTGATGCGGTACGTTGGGTGATGGGGGAAAGCTCAGCGAAGAATTTGCGCGGTGAGTCGATTACCGATGTGATTTTCAGTGGCTCGAGTGTGCGTAAGCCGGTGGGTCAAGCGATGATTGAGCTGATCTTTGATAATAGTCAAGGTAAGCTGGTCGGTCCTTATGCGAATTACAATGAAATTTCCATTAAACGGACAGTAAATCGAGAGGCTCAATCTACTTATTTTTTGAATGGAACGAAGTGTCGTAAGCGTGATATTGCCGATGTTTTTCTAGGTACAGGTTTAGGCCCGCGTAGTTATTCGATTATTGAGCAAGGAATGATCTCCCGTGTTATTGAGGCGAAACCTGAAGAATTGCGCGTGCATTTAGAAGAAGCCGCGGGGATTTCTAAGTATAAAGAGCGCCGTAAGGAAACCGAACGCCGCATTCGCCATACCCGTGAGAATCTAGAACGTTTGAGTGATGTACGTGAAGAGTTAGGCAAACAGCTGAGTCGTTTGCATCAACAAGCCCAGGCCGCTGAAAAATATCAAAACTTTAAGAAAGAAGAGCGCCAGGTTAAAGGTCAGCTCTATATTCAACGTTGGAAAGTGTTGCAAGATCAACATGACCAAGAACAGCAGAAAATCCAAGACTATGAAATTGCTGTTGAAAAGCAACGAGCTCAGCAGCAACAGATTGATGTAAGTTTAGAAAAAGAGCGTTTAGCCTTTAGTGAAGTCTCAGAAAAATTGCATGCCTGTCAAGCAGACTATTATCAAGCCGGCAATGAAGTCACGCGTTTAGAGCAGCAAATCGAACATGCAACAGCGCGTATTCGTGAAACAGGCCAGGAGATGACTCGTCTTAATGAAAGCCTAGAAAAAGCGCGTTTAGAGCTGACTGCCGATGAAGAACAAAAGGTCTTGCTCGCCGAGCAAGAAGAAGAGCTTGCCCCTGAAATCGAGTTATTGCAAACCGCGGTTGAAGAAGCGACCCTGCTTGCTGAAGAAGAGGAAGTGAACTATCGACAGCTAGAAAAAGAGCGTGAGACCTTACTTCAGCAAGTCGCCTTATGTCGCCAAGAAGCTGAAGTCGAACAGACACGTATTCGCCACATGGAAGAGCAAGGCCAGCGTTTACAGCAACGCTTAGAAAAGCTACGTACTGAGACTGAAAATAGTGATCTCGCAACTTTAGAAGCCGGTTTAACTGAAGTTCAAGAAGAGCAACGTGAACTAGAAGAAAAAGAGCAAGAGCTACAGTTGCAGTATGAAGAGCAGCAGATCGCTTTAAGCCACCAGCGCCAGCAGCTAGAGCACCAGCGCCAGGAGTTAGAGCAACAACGTGGCCAGTTGCACCCGCTAAAAGGGCGCTTAGCTTCATTAGAAGCGTTGCAACAAGCTGCATTGGCTGAAAGCTCCGAGCATGTACAAGAGTGGATTCATGCTCAAGGTTTGGCAGAGAGTAAGCAGTTGGCTCAGAGTATTCGTGTACAAGAAGGTTGGGAAACTGCCGTTGAAACGGTGTTAGGTGAGAGTCTACAGGCTTTATATACACCGGATTACCAGGTTAATTCGAGCTTATCTGAACTTGAAGCGTCATTAATTTGCATTGATCAATCTGTTAGGTTTAATGATGACGCCAGTTTAGGTTCTAGCTCAGATCAGAGTATACAAGCCCTAAAATTAATCAATGTGGTTGAGCATGCTGAGAGTTTACCGAGTGAGTTACAACATGTCTATCTGGCAGATGATTTGCTCACTGCTTTACGCATTCGCTTAGCGCTAAAAAGCTATGAGTCTGTTGTGACAAAAGAGGGTTTATGGTTTGGGGCAAATTGGCTCAAAGTCACTAAACGAGATGATGCTCACTCAGGGGTGATTGCACGTGAAAAAGAGCTAGAAAGCTTAAAACAGCAAGAATTAACTCTCGAAGAAAACATAGCGATTAATGAAGAGCGTTTAAGCCAAACTCAACACAATTTGCAATTGGCTGAAGAGCAAGTGAAAACGGCCCAGCAGCATATGCAAGTCACGCAAAGAGAGCTTGCTGAAATTAAGGCACGTGTTAGTGGCCGTTTAGCACGTATAGAGCAACTGCGTGCGCGTTTAGCGGTGGTTCAGCATGAGCTTACAGAAGCTCAGGAATTATTTACTGAAGAGCAAGAAGAAATAAAAATTGCCCGTCAGCGTCTAGAAGTCGCTGTTGAGCAAATGGCAGAATTAGAGCTACAAAGGCAAGGTTTAGAATCTGGCCGAGTGGACTCACAACGAAAAACGCAAGAAGCACGTCAGCAATTAGAATCATTAAAAGGTCAGTTTCAGCAAAAGCAAATGCAATTGCAGCGTGTGCAAAGTGAGCAGGCGGGAATTAAAGCGGCTTTAGAGCGCCTAGAAGAACTATTAGGGCGAGATAAATTACGTTTAGCAGAATTAGAAAAATCCCGAGCTTTGTTTGAAGAGCCTTTAGAGGAGCAACGCATGTTGCTCGATGAGCAGCTAGAACGTCAGCTGGGTTTTGAAGACCGGCTAACCATTGCAAAAGAACAGTCTCAAGGCCATGAAAATCAGGTACGTGTGCTAGAGAAGCAATTGCATGCGCAGATGAATCAGGTGGCTAGTGCCCGTGAAGCCTTAGAAAAAGGGCGCTTACAGACTCAAGAATTATTTATTCGCCGTCAATCGATAGAAGAGCAATTGGTCGAAGCGGGGTTTCAGTTAAGGGGCCTATTAGAAATTTATGATGAAAGCGGTGATGTTAAAGAGCTAGAAGAATCACTAGAGCTTATCGGCCGACGTATTCAACGCTTAGGTGTGATTAATTTGGCAGCGATTGATGAATATGCCGCCCAGTCTGAACGTAAAGTGTATTTAGATGCACAACATGATGATTTAATCGAAGCGTTGGAGACTTTGGAAGCTGCGATCCGTAAGATTGATAAAGAAACACGCACACGCTTTAAAGAGACCTTTGATGAAGTAAACGGCCATTTTAAAACCTTATTTCCGAAACTCTTTGGCGGCGGTGGAGCAACATTAGAGCTCATCGGCGATGACTTATTAGAAGCGGGGGTGGCTTTGATGGCACACCCACCAGGCAAACGTAATAGTACGATCCATTTATTATCAGGCGGTGAAAAAGCCTTAACGGCAGCGGCCTTAGTCTTTGCTATTTTCCAATTGAACCCAGCGCCTTTTTGTATGCTCGATGAGGTGGATGCGCCTTTGGATGATGCGAATGTTGGGCGCTTTTGCCGACTGGTTGAAGAGATGTCAGAGACGGTGCAATTTATTTTTATTTCTCACAATAAAATCGCTATGGAAATGGCAGATCAACTGGTGGGTGTGACTATGCGTGAACCTGGGGTCTCGCGCTTGGTCGCCGTGGATATCGAAAAAGCGCTGGAAATGGCTGAAGAATAGATTTTAAAAGTAATAAAGTAATTTTAAGTTATAAGCGAAAGGGGTAGTTTGATGGAAACATTTTTGAAAGTTTTGGTTTTGTTGGTCGGCATTTTGCTGGTGGGTATTTTTGTCTGGGAAGGGCTAAGACGCCTAAAAGTATGGCGGATACGTAAGTGGGGCGTGAAAACACTGTTGCAGATGAGTTCAGGGGACACCATTGCTGAGCATCAAAATGGAACCGACGAAAGTGAAAGTTTGTCTACCCAAGAAAATTCAGCAACATCAGGAACTCAAAAAGAGCCTGTCGATACTGTTTTAAATTTATATATAGAGTCTAAATCCAGTGGCTTTTTAGCCTATTCGCTGTTTAATTTATTAGAAAAATCCGGTTTGATTTTCAATGAAGAGCTAAACGTTTTTGAAGCGAAAAACGAGCAAGGTGAAGTTGATTATTATATTACCTCTGCTGTGGCCCCAGGTGTTTTTGATTTGAAAAACACTATGACCAGTATCCCTGCGGTGAGTTTATTTGCCCGCCCAGATTTACAAACGAATCCACGCATTTCATTTTTTAAATTGCTCGAAGGGACTCATAAAATTGCCTCTGAATTAGGGGGACGTGTTTTAAATATGCGTCGTGAAGTATTGACTGAAGAAAGCGTCAGTGCTGATTATTTATCAGTCGTTGAAACTTATTCTGTTGGAGCAACGGTCAATAAAAAAGAGCAGGGTGAGACAGAGCAAGTAAAAGATCATCAAGTAGGCGAACATGAAAACCATGTTGAAGCTAAGGACCAGCATGTCGCCAGCTAAATCTTTGAATAGAACCAATAAGCTTGTAGATAGAATCAATGAACTTGTTAAACTGCTAAATCTTTATGGTTTACATTATTACACACTGGATGACCCTCTGGTTCCAGATAGCGAGTATGATCGTTTATTTAAAGAACTACAGCAATTAGAAACAGCATACCCTGAATTAAAACAGTTTGATTCGCCGACCCAAAGGGTGGGAGGTGCGGTGTTAGATGGGTTTAATAAAGCCAAACATCAGGTGCCGATGCTTTCTTTCAATAATGTTTTTAGTGATCAAGAAATTTATGATTTTGTGAAGCGCTTAAAAGTCGATGAGAATGCTACAATTTTTTTGTGAACCCAAATATGATGGTTTAGCAATTTCATTGCATTATAAACAAGGGATTTTAGTGCTTGGTGTAACACGAGGGGATGGTGCGACAGGTGAGGATGTTACTGAAAATATTAAAACAGTGCGCTCGATTCCATTACGTTTACAAGGTGCAAAAACCCACCTGAGTTTTTAGAGGTTCGTGGTGAGGTTTTTATGACCAAATCTGGTTTTAAAAAGCTTAATGATAATTTACGTAAGAACAATCGAAAAAACCTTTGCTAATCCGCGTAATGCGGCGGCAGGGAGTTTACGTCAACTAAACTCTAGGATAACAGCTAGCCGTCCTTTGGTCTTTAATGCTTATAGCTTGGTCAGAATGGAAGGTGGTGATGTATTACCAAATACTCATCACAGTCGTCTACAAAAACTTATTGATTTGGGTTTCTTAATTGATGCTAACGCTAGATTGGCTTATGGTGCGGAGGGCTGTTTAAGATTTTATCAGCATATGCTGAAGAATCGAGAGCAGCTCGATTATGATATCGATGGTGTTGTTTATAAAATAGATTCTGTTATAGATCAAGAAAAACTTGGTTACACTGCTAGAGGGCCAAGGTGGGCGATAGTATATAAGTTGCCTTCTGAAGAAGAAATAACGACTGTAAAAGCAATTGAGTTTCAAGTTGGGCGCACCGGCGCACTCACTCCAGTCGCACGTTTAGAGCCAGTGAATGTCGGTGGTGTGGTTGTCAGTAATGCAACCTTGCATAATATGGATGAAGTTGAGCGTAAAGATGTGCGTGCAGGAGATTCTGTCATTGTACGCCGCGCCGGTGATGTGATCCCTGAGATTGTTGGGAGAACTAGGGGGGATGAGGAGCAGGATAAGGCCCATGAAGCACACCCTAGATTAGTTATGCCAGTGAATTGTCCGGTTTGTGGTTCGAGTATTGAGCGTATTGAAGGTGAAGCGGTATCTCGTTGCACCGGCGGTTGGTTGTGTATTGCGCAACGCAAAGAAGCCTTAAAGCATTTTATTAGTCGTAAAGCGCTGAATGTCGATGGCTTTGGAGAAAAGCTCGTTGAGCAATTAGTTGATCTAGAATTGGTTAAGGATGCTGCGGATCTATATCAGCTTACTTTAGCGCAATTAATTGGCCTTGAGCGTATGGCAGAAAAATCAGCCAATAATGTACTCATGGCGATAGAAAAAAGCAAAATGACAACTTTAGGGCGGTTTTTATATGCTTTGGGTATTCGCAATGTCGGCCAGGCCACGGCTCAAGTCTTAGCTGAGCGTTTTGGTAATTTGTCCGCATTGCTGGCGGCAACTGAGGAAGAATTACAAAACGTCGATGATGTCGGGCCGGTAACTGCACATTTTATTTGTCAGTTTTTCTCTCGTGAAGTAAATAGAGAGCTGCTTAAGCGTTTGCAAGCAGCAGGCATTCATTGGCCTGAGCGTGAAGCGCAATTATCGAAAGATAGTCAGGATAATTCAGATGGTTCAGAGAAAAAACTCAGTGGCGAGGTCATTGTGTTAACTGGGACCTTGCATGAACTCTCACGTGATGAAGCTAAAGAAAAATTGCAGCAATTAGGTGCGAAAGTAACGAGTAGTGTCTCGAAAAAAACAACCTTATTGATTGCAGGGGAAAATGCAGGCTCTAAGCTGGATAAAGCTGAGGCTTTAGGTATTACTGTTAAAAACGAAGATGATTTAAAAATTTTATTGGGATCTAATTAGAGGAGACGAATATTCGTGATTACCCAACTCTTAGCCGATTACGGCTTATTTCTAGTAAAAACGGTGACATTAGTCGCAGCGATTTTAATCGTATTTTCAGGCATTTTAGCATTGGCGATGAAAAACCGTGTTGCCAAGCAAAAAGGCAGCTTGGAAGTTGAAAAGCTGAATGATCATTATGATGATTTAAAAGAGACGATAGAAGTTGAAGTGCTGGATAAGAAAGAGCTGAAAGCTCTGGAAAAAGAGCGCAAGAAAGAAGAAAAACAAGAGAAAAAAGACAAAAAGAAAAATAAGGATAAAGAAGAAGAGCAAGATCCTCGCATATTCGTCTTAGATTTTGATGGCGATATCGAAGCTTCTGCTGTCCATGCTTTGCGTGAAGAGGTTGATGCCTTATTGACCTTTATTAATGAAAAAGATGAAGTTGTCGTTCGCTTAGAAAGCCCGGGTGGCATGGTCAGCCCTTACGGTTTAGCAGCGTCTCAACTCGCACGTTTTCGTAGTAAAGGGGTGAAATTAACGATTGCAGTGGATCAAGTGGCTGCCAGTGGTGGCTATTTAATGGCCTGTGTGGCAGATCGCGTCATTGCAGCACCGTTTGCAGTGTTAGGTTCGATCGGTGTGGTATTCCAAATGCCTAACTTTCATAAGGTGTTAAAAAAGCACGATGTTGAATACGAGCAACTCACCGCCGGTGATTACAAACGTACACTGACGATGTTTGGTAAAAATACCAAAGAAGGCCGTGAAAAGCTTCAAGAAGAATTAGAAGACATTCATCATCTATTTAAAGACTTTGTTGGTGAATATCGCCCACAGCTGGATATTGATAAAGTTGCAACCGGTGAGCATTGGTTTGGCCAGCGTGCGCTAGAGTTAAATCTAGTGGATGAGTTGGTGACGAGCGATGATTATCTCTTATCGCAATCTGATGAGCGTGAGATTTACTCAGTTAACTATATCGAGAAGCAAACACTTGCCGATCGTTTTAGCTTTATGGCACGGGCTTTGCTTGGTAAACTGGCAACAGCAGGAGTTAAACGCTAAAAGGGTGATGAATGCAACGTAAAGCAGTCGTCTTATTATCAGGTGGGGTGCATTCTAGCCTCTGCCTGCATCTCGCACGGAGCCAGGGCTATATGCCATATGCCTTGAGCTTGGATATTCCTAAACGTTCATTTCAACTAGAAAGCGCCCAGCAAGTCGCTCAAGAAGTCGTGGTTGCAGAGCATCAAGTGGTAGCGATGAATGAAAATAGCCTTTCTGAAAGCAAAGAGCTAACTTATTATTCAAGCTTACTTAGTTTTGCTGTGAACTGGGCGCAAACCCTCTCGGCTCAGGATATCTTTATTGGCATTCATCCTGGAGAGGCACATTCTCTTGAGTTTATGATGGAATGGCTGCAAAGCTATCAAGAACTTGTTAATTTAACAGCAACAACTGGAATACGTATTCAAACACCACTGTTGTTTATGAGTGATAAAAAGCGTGCGCAAACGGCCAAGCAGTTTGATTTAACCTTACCCATGTCTATTCAGCCTAAGAAAAAGAAATTTATGGAGCGGATTTTTAGCTAATGGATTGATACCGGAGACTTTTTAATCAATCACCAGAAGATTAGGTCGCTTGCTACGACTGTAATAAGTTAGAGGCAGCAATAATCAGTTTTAGATACGCCTAATTTAATTTTTTTAAGTCAACAAGATACTTTTTCATTTTAAGATTGCCACATTTCTAGTTTAGACCTGGGCTTGTATTCACTATATTGTGCTGTTAGAATTCGCCAATTAGCAAATTCTTAACATGTCAAGGAATGCATCGCTATACATAAATATGAAATGTTTTCGTTTGACAAAGTATAACCCTGAACTTAGAAATATCTCTAGTACTTTTACTTCTAAAGACTGGACATCTGTCTCGGATATTGGTGATGATACAGGTTTGACATATCAAGAGTATTTAGTGGCTGAAAGTAATTATGTTAAAGCCGTTTTGTATTTCATGGTCTGTTTAGAGTTGAACGGTGTAAAATTGCTCGAGGTTTCTGATAACAGGAGCGAAGATAACCTTGGAAAATATTTGTTTGATATAGATCAACCAAATAGAAGAATTGACGAGGGTATGTTTGTGCCAACTGGACAAATTCCAGATTATACTAAATTAGCGCTGAGAGAGTTAATTTGGTGCAAGTTTGATGGGGATAAACAGTTCTACCTTCACTTTGGTTATGATTACTATATATT
>NZ_MDTU01000001.1:789695-826939 GCF_001720395.1 Piscirickettsia litoralis | reverse complement strand
CAATATGTATTTAGGATACAGTAGAGATTTTCAACCTGAAAAAGAATTTATTGAAAGTTTAGGTTTGTATCTCGAAGTTATGGAGTCCCCTTATTTTGAGCTAAATCAGGAACATTTTTTGGAAAAATTAAATGTTACATGATGATGTATGAGTTAATAGGACTAGTTGATAATTTAAAAAGCGTCTCATTTGGAACTGTCTCAGTTAATATTGTTTTGAAAGACGACATGGCAAACTCGATGAGTTAGAAAGTGAGTTAAAGAATGCTTAATTATTTGAATAAATACAAAAATCTAGCCATCTTGGTTTTCCCCATTGTTCTAGCAGGTTGCGCGACAACTTCAGGACCTCAGCATAAAACAGGTCTGTCTAAGTGTGGCAAGGATAGCTGTTATATTGCACCGTTGTCTGAGTATGGCACGTATTATACCAATGGTATGAGTATGCAATTTAAAGTACCAAAGGATTATTTAACGGGAAAACATGAAGTTAGCCTGGAAAAGCAAACGAATTATAATGATGTCTCTCCTTCTCCTTATTTACAAAATCAATTTAGCGAGGATGTGAATACGGTGTGGTTGATGCGTTTTGAGCCACACCGATATGTACTAGATACTAGCGTTTCTGTGTTGTATAACGAGTTATATGGTGGTGTTGAGCTCATCATGGAGGGTTTACGTGATCACCTTGATGCAAACTTTAAGGACAAAGGGGTACATTCAGTACAAAAAGTTGAACAAGGCTACCGTTATTTTGGTGATGATTGCATGACTGGATATATTCTTGTGCGCAGGTTATATGATGATCATTCTCAAAATTATGCATTAGAAACAGAGACTTCATGCTCAATGGGCGACTATGTATCAAAAATTGAGACATTCGCTGAAATGGTTCCCTCTGAGAACAGAGATGAGCTGATGAAGAAAGTCTTTAAAAGTGATAAGGCAATTGCGGTGTCAATGAAGGTGCTTTCAGATTGATCACGTTTTATTCATTATAAATGTTGTTTTAGATGATTTCTGTGTTAGAATAAGCGCAATTTTTATAGGAGATTAAATCATGAAAAAACTTATCGTCTTATTATCTGTTGCTGTATCTTTATCGACAGCTTCTGTTGTGTCATTCGCTGCGGATAATTCATCTAAAGATCAATCAATTGATCAGCCACAGCTGTATGCGACTGAATACCAGTACCAGTGGATGAATGAGCAAGGTCCGTACTACGGAAACTGATCTATTTGTTTTTTCTTAAAAAGCCGCTTTTGCGGCTTTTTTTATATCTTCTCAAAATGAAGTGGTTAGATTATTTTGTTTCAAAATTAGAGTAGCATGGTATTGTTGGGTTGGGCGAAGGATACTAGAACAAGTACGCTAATTACCATTTAGGAGATAACCATGACGCAAAGCAGACAAACTAACCGGCAGATTTTATTAGCATCACGACCTACCGGAGCACCAGCGGTTGCTAACTTTCAGCTGGAAAAGTCACAGGTGCCTGTAATTCAACCGGGTAAAGTGCTGCTAAGAACAGTCTATCTTTCTCTTGATCCATATATGCGTGGACGCATGAATGATGCGAAATCCTATGCTGAACCTGTTGCCTTAGGTGGTGTGATGGTCGGCGGTGCAGTTTGTCGTGTTGAGAAGTCAGAGCATGCTGACTATGAGCAAGGAGATTGGGTGGTTTGTTACGGTGGCTGGCAAGATTATGTTATTGCTGATGGAACTGATTTACTGAAGCTTGATAAAAAACCAGTACATCCTTCTTATGCGCTTGGGGTGTTGGGGATGCCAGGACTAACGGCTTATATGGGCTTATTGGATATCGGTCAGCCTAAGGCTGGTGAAACGGTGGTTGTTGCGGCGGCGACAGGGGCTGTGGGGAGTTTGGTTGGACAAATTGCTAAGTTAAAAGGTTGTCGAGTGGTAGGCATTGCTGGTGGCGAAGAGAAATGCCAATATGCAGTTAATACGTTAGGTTTTGATGCCTGTATTGACCATCGTGCTAATAACCTAGAGGAGCAATTAGCAAACGCTTGCATCGATGGTATTGATGTTTATTTTGAAAATGTCGGCGGTAAGGTATTTGATGCGGTGCTGCCCTTGCTTAACTCAAGTGCGCGGGTGCCATTGTGTGGGCTAATTTCCCAATATAATGCGACTGAGTTACCGGATGGGCCAGATAGAATGCCATTACTAATGGCTCAGTTATTGATTAAGCGTATTAAAATGCAAGGTTTTATTGTTTTTGATGATTATGGTCATCGTTATGGCGAGTTTAGCCAAGCAATGACTGAATGGCTGAATGAAGGGAAAATTAAATATAAGGAAGATCGGGTTGATGGTTTAGAAAATGCAGTGGGTGCGTTTATAGGGTTACTTGAAGGCAAAAATTTTGGCAAATTAGTCGTGCGAGTTGGGCCGGATGATCTCGAGTGATAATGTAAAAAGGCAGCTTAGGCTGCCTTTGAGCTTAATGAGTAAAAGGGATTGTTATGCCTGGTTTTGATGCTCCATTATGATTATCAATAGATTGATCTAAGCCAAAGTGAGGTTCCCAAGGGAATTTATTTTTAGCAGGCTCATCGAACATCTCAAAAAATATTGACGTTTTTCCTTGATATGGCATAACACCAGTAAATTTAGAAGGTGTATTAATATAGTCTTTATAGGCTTGAAGGTAAGTATTGAGCTTTGTTGTATTTGTTTTTTGTGTTTGTACTCCACCAATATTCAGTGTGCCATTTGGGTTGCCAGCGGTTGCCCAGCCAGTTTCACCCGTACTCAAGTTAACATTGGTAATACCGGCATTTTTCATGGCAGTCATTGCACATGAGTAAGGGTACCAACCAGTAGAAGTACCAGCAAACTGATTGATCATTTGCTGCGGTGTTGTTAGGTCGATCGCACTGGCTGGAGCATAGAAGGGATAGAGGTTGCCAAATACAACTTTATCAGCTGAGCTTGGGTTGCTAGCAACAGCTTTCATTGCATTTATAATGTTTGGGTTTATTGAGCATGCTTGCCGGTTTTGATTTTCTTGTAAACCAGGACCGAAGTCTATGGAGATAGAAATCTTATTTTTCACATTATCTGGATATGAGTTGATAGCAGCAATCAAATTATTAACATAGCCTGCAAGCTGAGGACCATACGAGGTTGTGTCTGTTTCGTTACCAACGATAATTGCAGTTAAGTTTGGCCAAATGGTAGTTCCTTGTTGGTAAAGGTGAGCTGCAAGATAAGTTTTTGCGGCCGCAACTGTACCTAGTTTTGAAGAGAGCTGTGTATTAGGAATGCCTAGAATGACTTGAATATTTTTTTGACTTGCTTCACTCATTAATGCCTTATAGTTTTCGCCGCCGCCAAAGTCATCGTAGGCCCTAATTAAACCAAAGTGCTTAGAAATAATATCAATGCCTGTTTTTATTTGCTGAGGAGAGTAGCTTTCTTGGACATCTCCGAATACGGCCCCGAATTTTGGTAATGGGTTTGAGCTATTTGATGCATGAACTGCTGCCATGCTAAGAGATGTGATGATAGCACCAAGTAGTACTGCTTTTTTAAATTTAATATTGTTCTTCATTAAAGGCTCCTTAATAGGGAAATTATTCATTAAAGTTTAGCTTTATTAATATTATAGAAAACTTAAATGTGGCTTTTGCTAGACTCCTTTTTATTTTTGGTTTGGGAGGATAGTAATGTGTGATTCTTAACTGAAAGTTATCTAAATGTTATGTAATTATTAAGTTGGCCAATCGGGTATAGGGAAAATTATGAATTATTATGATTTATCTATTGATATGGTTAGTGTTTAAAGTATTTGTTTTTCTAAGACGTGATTTATTATTTTTTAGTATTTATTGAGCTACCAGTAAAAATAACTACTTTTTCCTCGTTTTAACTTAAATTAGTCTTATATGGTAAACTGCCCTAATTGAGTAAAGGGGGGTAATAATAATGCAAAGCAAAAAAGAACAGGATAAATGGCAGTTCTGGGTAGATCGGGGTGGGACATTTACCGATATTGTTGCACTAAGGCCTGATGGTCGTTGGTTGGAGCATAAATTACTTTCTGAAGACCCTGAACACTATCAAGATGCTGCTGTTGCAGGAATGAAAGTATTAATGGGCTTAGATAATAGTGAAGCTCTTGATAGTCAGAAAATTGCCTCGGTGAAAATGGGCACAACACTTGTTACGAATGCATTGCTTGAACGTAAAGGAGAATCTGTTGGTTTTTGTGTAACACAAGGGTTTGCTGATTTGCTGGTTATTGGGGACCAAACGCGTGATGACTTATTTGCTTTGGAGATTAAAAAGCCCCAACCTGTTTATAAGCAGGTGATTGAAGTTGAAGAGCGTTTGGGGGCGAATGGTCAGGTTGTTTTAAATTTAAACGAAGAAAAGCTAATTAACCAATTAAAAAAATTACGTGAGCAAGGAATTAGCACTCTTGCTGTTGCTTTATTGCACTCTTATCAATATCCCGAGCATGAGCTGCGTGTGGGTCGGATTGCTGAAAACTTAGGCTTTAATAACGTTGTTTTAAGTCATCAGGTTGCTGGGTTAATTAAAATACTGCCGCGTGCGCAGACGGCTGTTGTGGATGCTTATTTATCACCGCTACTGAAAAACTATATTAAGCAGCTAAAAAATGAAATTGCAGGCGTAGACTTGAAATTTATGCAATCAGGGGGTGGTCTGGTATCTGCTGATAATTTTCATGCGAAAGATGCGATTTTGTCAGGGCCTGCTGGAGGGGTTGTCGGGGCGGTTAAAAGTTGTGAGGTGATTAATGCATCACAATTAATCAGTTTTGATATGGGGGGCACATCGACAGATGTTGCTCACTATGCCGGTGAGTATGAAAGAACAAACACGGCGCATATCGCAAGAACACAGTTGTTTGTGCCGATGATGGATATCCATACGGTTGCCGCAGGAGGAGGTTCAATTTGCCAGTTTGATGGGCAACGTTTTAAGGTGGGGCCTGAATCTGCTGGAGCGAATCCAGGACCGGCTTGCTATCGTAAAAATGGCCCATTAACGGTGACTGATTGCAATGTTTTATTAGGACGCGTGCAGGCCGATTTTTTCCCGAAAGTCTTTGGCGTGGATGCCAACCAAAGTTTAGATCGGGATATTGTTGTTAAAAAATTTAAAGCATTACAAGATCAGCTATTAGAGCAGGGAATAAATAAAAGTAGTGAGGAAATTGCTGAGGGGTTCTTAGAGATTGCCATTGATAATATGGCGCGAGCCGTTAAAAAAGTCTCTGTTGAACGAGGTCATGATATCGCTCGTTATACTCTATGTAGCTTCGGTGGTGCCGGTGGTCAACATGCTTGCCAAATTGCAAAAGCCCTTGATATTAGCCAAGTCATTATCCCTCCGTTTGCTGGTGTGCTTTCTGCGGTGGGAATTGGACTTGCTAATCAAAGTATGCTGCGGACTCAAACAGTTAATTTGAAATTGACAGACTTTATTGATCAAAACAAGAAGCATTTTGATAGTTTATTAGATGAAGTAAATAGAGAGTGTAGCTTCAAAAAAGATGAATCTGTAGTTTGGTTTTATCGCCTAGGCTTACGCTATCAAGGTTCAGAAGCGGTGCATTGGCTTGATTTGGCTCATCCTGATGTAATGGAAAAAGAGTTTTTGTTGCTGCATAAGCGTTATTATGGTTTTGCGCAAGATAAGGAAATTGAAGTTGCTGAGCTGGGTGTCGAGATTATTGCCAAGAATCAGGTGGTTTTACCTGGGTGTGACGATGTGACTTCTCAAGTGCTAAGTGATGAGAAGAAAGTTAAAATTTATATTTCTGGTCAGTGGCAAGAACGCGTTGTATTGCAATTAAATGAAATCTGTTTTGATAAGAAGGTAACGGGGCCGGCACTGATTATTGATAAAACAAATACTATTTTTGTTGATAAAGGCTGGTGTTATTCTAGGGTTTCATCCGGACACTTAATTCTAGAAAAGTTGGCTAAAAAAGAGAAAAAGAGAGTATTGACAGGTTCGGTTGATCCGGTTCAATTGGAGATATTTAATAATCGGTTTATGTCGATTGCTGAGCAAATGGGCAGCGTTTTAAAGCATACAGCGCAATCGGTCAATATTAAAGAACGTTTGGATTTTTCTTGTGCATTATTTGATCAGTCGGGTAATTTAGTCGCAAATGCGCCACATATGCCGGTACATTTGGGAGCGATGGGCGTGAGTGTACGGGCGATTGCAGAACGCTTTCAAACCAAAATGAAGCAAGGTGATGTATTTATTTTAAACTCGCCTTATCATGGTGGCTCTCATCTGCCTGATATTACAATTATTACGCCTGTTTTCTCTGACAAAAACCAGCCGGTATTTTATATTGCTAATCGTGGACACCATGCGGATATTGGTGGAATTAGCCCAGGGTCGATGCCAGCTGAGAGTCGTTCTATTTTTGAAGAAGGTATTTTTATCAGGGGTGAAAGAATTGTTGATCAAGGTGTTTTTCTAGAAGAAGAGGTCAGAAATAAATTATTATCCGGTGATTATCCATGTCGACTGGTTGATCAAAATATTGCTGACTTAAAGGCACAGGTTGCAGCGAATCAGTATGGCTTGAAATTGCTTGAAGCTGCCATTAATGAGTACAGTGAAACTATTTTAGCAGAGTATATGCGCTATATTCAGCGTTATTCTGCGAATAAAGTGCTTGAAAAGCTGAGTTTACAGCAGCCAAGCGTATTTGAAACGCTGCTTGATGATGGTGCAGTGATTAAAGTTAAGATTAAGCCTGAAAAAAATCATATTATTATTGATTTTTCTGGGACATCGGATCAGAGAATGACAAACATGAATGCGCCAGAGGCAGTGTGCCGATCTGCAGTGCTTTATGTCATGCGGTTATTTGTCAATGAGGATATCCCGCTGAATGAAGGTTTTTTCAAAACCTATCCAATTAATTCTGCCAAAAAAGAGCTTATTATCACCAGAATACCCAGCAGCCGTTGTTGCTGGAAATGTTGAAATCTCCCAGCAAATTGTTGATACATTGCTTGGAGCATTGGGTATTCAGGCAGCTTCACAAGGTACAATGAATAACATCAGCTTTGGCAATGATCAATATCAATATTATGAGACAGTTTGTGGTGGCAGTGGCGCTGGGCCTTTATTTCATGGTACGAGTGCTGTGCATACGCATATGACCAATAGCCGTATGACAGATCCTGAGATTTTTGAGTCTCGTTATCCGGTGCGTTTAAATACCTTTAAAGTCCGCCAGGGCAGTGGTGGGGCTGGAAAATATAAAGGTGGCGATGGTATTGAGCGCAGTTTTACGTTTTTAGAGGCGATGAATTTGTCTATATTATCAACGCGTCGCTTGGTTGCTCCTTTCGGCCTGTCAGGAGGAAAAGACGCTAAAGCAGGTGAGAATAGCATTATCCGAGCCAATGGTGGTATTGAAAAAGTTGCAGGGGTACAATCTCTAGAAGTGGATCCTCAGGATATATTCATTATGAAAACACCCGGTGGTGGTGGATATGGTGTTTAAATTAAGCGTGTTTTTGGTGTGTTATAATTGAGGTGATTTTAGGTAAAAATTAAATAGAATATGAGTATAAAAAATATGATAGGAAGCATAGGGTTGTGGTGGCAGCGGCGGCAAAATCAGTTAATTCAGGCGAGCAAAACTGTTTTGATTGTTATTGTAACGTGGTTGCTATTGCTTGAAGTGAATGCATATGCACAGATTATTGGTACGTTTGCAGGCGGTTTTTTATCACTGTTTCGTTTTGGTCGTAGCCGTAACGAGCAGTTTTTTACCGTACTGTACTCAGCAGTGGGCATTCTTATTATTACAACGCTCGCGCTTAATTTGTATAGCATACCTTGGCTAAGCAATGTTGTTTTTGTTGTTTTAGTCTTTATTGCATTTTTTTTAAGGCGCTTTGGCGGGCGGTTTTTTCTTCCGCCGATGTTTGTTGTTCTAATGTATATCGTGATAGAGTTAATGCCCAAACCACCGATGGTTGCTATGTGGTTAGCCATTGGAGTTGCAACGATTGTGGCTTTAGTTCTTATTTTTTTCGTTTTTCCGGTTGATGATCGCAAACAAATACAAAATAATATGCAGACTTTATTCAATGTTGCTAAAGAGACTTCAAATGCCTTTATAGAGGATGTACAAAGCAAAACACAGGATAAAATATTCTTTGAGTCGCAGCGCAATTATATAAAAATTTCTTTGAATTTACGTAACGATAATGTACGTATACTTAATGAGTTTCTATTATTAGAACAAGATGAAAAACTGGAAAATTTTTGTAATTATCACTATCGTATAGCGAAAACCTTCGCAATGCTTTTTGAGAGTTGTGAGCAGCTCGTAAAATGTAATGAAGTCCCCAGCGATGTGCTTGAGCATATTACTCTATTAATGAAGCAGCTGGTTGCTGTGTTAAGCTCATCGAAGGTTAATAAAATGAAGCTATGCTTGACAAGTCTCAGTGATTTTAGACAAAAATATGAAAAATTTAGGAAATATCCATTTAAAATTGACCTGACCTTGCCAGATTCAGTTCACATTTTTAACTTTTCTTTAGGCATGGAGCGTGTTGTCGAGACATTAGCGTTATGGGAGAAAGAATGTGAATAGTGCAACACGTCAAGCGATACAAGCTTCTTTAGCAGTATTAATCACTCTATTGCTAGGTCATATTTTTCCTTTAGACAGAGCGATTTGGGCAACATTAACGGCGGTGATGCTGGTTTCAAGCACTTTTGGTGAAAGCATTAAAAAAGCCGGTGAGCGAGTGGCTATGACTTTAGTTGGTGGTGTTATCGCGACCGCGCTGTATTACTTATTGCTTAAAGGCCACCCGATTGCTTTAATTATTTCTCTGTTAATTAGCATTGGCTGTTCAGTTTATTTTTTAGTGATTTCTTATGCCTGGGTTAGTTTTTTTCTTACATCATTTGTTGTATTTCTATTCGCTTTATTAAGCCATTGGGATTTTCAATTATTGATCGCACGTTCTTATGAAACGATTATTGGTGCTGCTGTCGCGGTTGCTGTGGCAGGCTTGGTTTTTCCTATTAGAGGTCAAAAAAGCGTAGCAGATCATTATATGTGTGTATTAGAGAAGGTTGAATGTTTTATCGATGACATTTTCTCATGTTTATCGGTGGGGAGTGAAGAGCGCAAAAATGTGTTAAAGCATTGGCAAGGGGTATTATATCCAAGTTGGCAGCAGTTAAAAGTTCGACAAAACTTTGTCAACTTTGAGTTGGCCTTTTCTCGCGAAAAACGTGAAGAAGTGCAAGCCTATCAAGCCGGTTTTGATATATTGTTTCATTATTTAACGAATATTCTAGAGTTGCTTAAAAAAGAGCCTAGCGCATTATGCCGTGAATTTGAACATGAGTTAAAGCAAATAAAGGGTATTATCCAGGAAAATACTAGCCTTTTGCATCAACTCTTGCAATGGGGAAAAAATAGATTCATCAGGTGAGTCTCTAGATAATTTGCGTTATAAAATGCGTTGCAAAGTTGCAAAGTTGAGCAAAGAAGGGGTTATTACCGACTATACTGAAGTTGAGCGGTTTTATAGTTTGGTTTATTACTCACGTAAGGTTAATCAGTTATTATTAGATTTAATTGAAAAAGAGAGGTAATTGCAATGTTAAGTATATATAGTAACAGGAGAGTTAATCATTAGGTTGCCAACAATGCAGTTGTTGTTGGTTTGATATGTGTTATTTTGAATAAGAAAAGTATTATTATTGACTTGCACGTTTTGTACTCTACTCTCAATCCTTGAAATGTCACTCGTAATACGCTCTAGCTGTGATAAGGCAGTAAAGCTATTATTCGCGACTGTATTCATTAGTATTGAAGCAGTATGTTCGAACTCACCTGCGGTGACTTTTTCTTCAACATTATTGGCTTCCCATTTAAATGGGTTATATTTGCTGACAGTACCTATGTGTACCTCTTTTTCATTAGTGACTTGCTTGCCTTCATAGGATGTTAGCCCTATATCATACTCAGATTTTATGCTAAATAAAAATTGCTCAAATACTTTTATAGCCATTTTTTTTCTGAATTAGAAATAGAAACAAAGTTTTCATGCTGAACTGCATTAGTATCTAGTGCAAAATCAGTCGGTGTGGTATTGATATCTGAAATATTAGCTGCTGATGTATTAAATGTAGAAATACTGCGTGCTGAGCGAACATTGGCGGTAACGTTTTTATTTGTGCCAATCGTTTTGGTAATATCGCCTTCAGCGTTAATGTCTTCTATATATTTTTTGACTTGCTTCATTGTAACATAGTCACCATCGGTATGAGAATCCTGGTAACCACCTGTTGTGCTTAACATATAGCCCGGTTTATTGTCTTGACTCGACATTATTAATTGTGTGGCATTGGGGATATGAAGAGTATGGTCATAGGTTTTTTCACTATCAACTACATTGGGGTGTTGGCTGTTATAGGCGGCACCTGTGATCACTGGGCAGTCTGGATGACCTTGTAGAAAGCTTAAAAAAACCTCTGTTTGACTTTGTAAAGGAAAGTGCATGCCATGATTTTTCCCTGAGTAACTCTCAGCTTTTCGGACTTGTACCGGCTGAGATTGTTCAGCACCTGGAATAATCACTTGATAACAGCCATTTTCGTCGATGGTGTCGTATGAGTTGCTAGTGATAGATTTTATTTCACCATGAGTAATACCGTGTATTTTAGGGATTTCTGTTCGCTGTGGTGGGCAAAATGCTTGGTTCTTATCGTGAAGTTTTAATGTCGTCTTATTTAAAATAGTTGTATCAATACCATCAACCATATTACCTAATAAGTAATGATCAATGGGGAGATGCTCTAGGGGTTGTTGGCCTGTGCTGAGTGATTCTATGATAATATAGTCTGTATTGTAATTTTCTTTTGGGTGTTGTTTAAGTGAGTAGTGATAACCGGTTTTGAATAAAAGTGAAGATGTTTTTGCTGTGATTGTTTTTGTTGTGATTGTATTTCTAGTGATTTTATTTTTGAAAAGTATTCTAGGTCTTGATAGCTAGTCGCCTCTGGGTAGTCAAAATAAAGAACGCCATAGCCGTTTTCATCGATGATTTCTTCTCTCGCTAGGCTTAAATTACTATGCCAAGGCGCATAACTGGTGCAAATGATTTTTTTAGGTGTTTTTTGTTGTTGACAGGAAAAGCTATAAATACCGTTGTACTCGGTATTGACCTTATTTTTACTACTCATTGCGTAAACCATTGTATTAGGGTGATGATCTTGAGGATGAAAATCAAGTCGATCAGTGATGATCAATTTGCTTGCCTGGTTATGATCAAAAAAATAATGGATGCCGTGCCTTTCAAGTATACGGCTTAAAAAATTTAAATCGGACTCGCCTGCTTGATGAGCTATATTGATCATAGGGTTGTTATTTATTAGTAAATCATAATCTATTTTATGATTGTCTAAGATTTTTCTGATTAAATTTTGAAGACTTATTTTTGCTAAAAAGCGTTGTTGACTAAATTTATCTAATAGTAGTAATTTTGGATTTAAGTTGATTTTTATATGCTGAAAATGATTGTTAATATTAATCTCTTCATGCTTGTAAATAATTCCATATATTTTTTTATAATAGTTTTTATTGCCCGTAAATAGTTCTAATGTGGCCTCTTGATTGAGTAGGTCTTCGATATTAAATTTTGATGGAATGAGTAATTCAATTTGATATTGGTAAGGCGTTGATAAAGAATCACTGCCTGAAAAATTTAAAGCGTGAATCTCTGTGTTAATTTGTTTTAAATTGTAAATTTATTTTTAAAGAAGCGTGGATTGAGTGCTGCATAGTCCGCTCCGTAAGGCTTATTATTTTTCGTGGGTTATATTCTATTAATTATTTTAATAAGTCAAATTATTTATTTTGTTTATTTTGTTTATTTTGTTTATTTGATTTTATTCGTTCTTGACCAGAGTTGATGTGACTAATTTGGGTGAGTAAGGTCGGTGTTTATTTTTTGGCTGCTTTTTTAAACTATGGTTAAATATAAACTGTTATTTTGGAGGTGGTTGTGAGTTGGGTGTATTTATTAGGGGCTATTGTATTTGAAGTTTTAGGAACAGCATGTATGAAGCTGTCTTATGGTTTTAGTCGTTTTTGGCCTGCTTTTGGTGTGTTTGCTTTCTATTCGGTATGTTTTGTGCTGATGAGTTTGGCAATGAAGCGCTTAGATATGGGAGTTGTGTATGCGATTTGGTGTGGCTTAGGGTTGGTCTTTATTTGTGTACTTGATTATTATATGTTCGCTGCGCGCTTAAATTTTTTACAGTGGCTGGCTATCGGCTTGATTATGATAGGAATTATAATATTAAAGTGGGCGCAACCCTCTTAATTATTTAAGTTTGTGTTAATATTTTAGCGCTACTGTGTGTTGTTATTTATCCTTAACTATATCAAGGGGAGTTTTAGATGCCTTATCACTTTAAAAATTACTTAGAAGAGCTGAGCAAGCGCTGTTATGAAGTGATTGCCGATCACAGTGCAGATAAAGACCTTATTGATGAAAATAAAACCTTACTGTTAAAGCTTACTGATGCAGAAGAGGTCTATGAGAGTTTTTTGAGTATTAATGAGAAGCATGTTGTTGAAACACTCTCTGCCACCGAAGATCGAGATGATGCTTTGTATTCGACGTTTGCGGTGTGGTTGCTGGCTGAGCAGAAAAAGCAAGGCAAGCTTGACCTCGATGATAGTAGTGATGAAATTACAAGCTTGTTGGCAGGGGTTCAGCCCATTGAGATAAAACAAGGTGATTTTATCGAAAATGCCTTTGAAATCGTCTGTATGTTTGAACGTGAGCTATTACATGTTGAGAGCTAAATTAAACTGATGAGGTCGCATTATGACAGGAAAACGGAATCCGCATAAACGAGTTTGTCGCTTTTGTCGCAAGTTGCGTTGGTTGGTTGTTGTCCTGTTTGTTGCGGTAGGCATTTTCGCCTACCAGTTTTTCCCGCCAGGCATTTTTTAAAGCGTGCCGCTGCCTTTTAAGTAGATCAAAGGAATCAGTAATAGCCAGACTCCCCAAACTGTGGCGATGAATGCCGTTGTCGCAGGGCGTTTGAGTAGCCATAAGATGCAGGTGACGATGCCGCCTAAAAATAAAGCAGGAATGAGCAAGGCGAGTGTGCCGCTTAGCGTTTGAGCGATCATGCCTTGTGAGAATACTTGATTGAGTAAGCTGCGCAGCCAGTGGTAAATATCGAGCAAAATATTAAGAATATAGTGTAAATAGCTGCCAAAAATGACGATTGAAAATAGAGAGGGAAATAATTATAAGGACTTGTTTTAACATAATTTTGTACTACTTTATAACTTCAATTATTCACAAGTATATGTGAAAGCGCGGACAAACCCCAAATCCTTAAGGATTTATCCTAAGCTTTATTTTAAATGTTTTATACTGATTAAAATTAATTTAAATGATCAATCTTTAATCATTGCTGGATGTGGGCAGAGCCTGAACCTGTAGAGGGTGCTGGTGAATGGTTAACGTATTTTCTAGCTGTTGATGATTGAGCGAGCAAAGGGCAATATTTTGATTATTTTCTAGTTTGATTGGGTTGATAATCACGCCCGCTTTTTTTTCATGTTCATCGTAGATAATATCACCCGGGCAGGCGAAATCGCCTTGCCAATGAATGACAAAGCCTGAACGCTTAGGCGTGCCGCGATAGTGCATACGGGCGATGATCTCTTGGCCAGAGTAGCAGCCTTTATTAAAGTCAATAACGTTTGTCTTATCCAGTCCCAGATCATGGGGGAGGAATTGCCCCGATAGGCTTGGCGTGATTTCAGCAATATAATTTTGAATATTGCCTTGATACCAGTTTAATGCTGGAGCCGTAGCGAAGCTGCTTTCATTGAGCCATGATGTTAACTCATTTTCTTGGCCATAAACCTCATAGCGCTTTTCACCGGGGGCTTGAATTACTGCGATGTTATTTTCATTAATTTGTTGATTGGCGTGAGTGAGTGATGCGTTAAAATGTTCATTAATATAATCACTCGCAGGCGTACCGATTAAGGCCAGTGCTTTTATTTTTGGGTTGATTATGAGCTTAGCGCGATAGAATATGGCAAATTTATCAAGATGGTCTTTTAGTAATTTGGCAGTGCCTTGCTGCATGCTGAGATGATAATTGCCTTTATAGTAGAAAATGCGAAAGGTGGCTAAAATACGGCCTTGTGGGTTACAGCAAGCACCTAATAGGCTATTTGTTGCTGAGAGTTGATTTAAATCACAAGTAAATTGGCCCTGCATGAGGTCTTTGGCTTTTTGTAGGTCCGCATCGAGGGTGAGTATTTCTGTGTGTGTGAGCGCTGTTAGATACATGTGATTATGAGTATCGAGCGTGAGCGCAGAATCTAGGGTAATCTTTGGGTCATTATCGATGCATTGCTGCCATGAAGTGGGCATATAATTTTCTCCTGGACAAGATCATGGTATGGTGTGCATCATACTGCCTAACCGATTATTTGTCAGCACATAGGAGAGTTATGTTACTCGATAGTAAACGATTACGCTGGGCTTGCCGTCGTGGCATGTTAGAGCTGGATTTAGTGTTACAGCCTTATGTCGAAAAGGCCTATGATACGTCCTCAGATCGTCATAAAGAATTATTTTGTAAACTGCTTTCAGAAGCGGATCAGGACTTATTTGTTTGGTTTACTCAACGGGAGGTGCCAAAAGACCCTGAACTTGCCGAAATTGTCGCGGTTGTGCTTGAGTATGCCCGGCTTTAATGGCGTTATTTTTGCTTCCAAAGCTTGGTTTATTTTGCTGTGGGGGCTTTTCTTGATTGCATTATTAGCGATTTGGTTAAGTGCAACGCCTGTTATCTTGGCTTTATTGTTAAGCTTTGGATGTTTTATATATAGCTTGTTTTTAAGTTATCGTTATTGGTCTTATCGAGTGAGTTGGTTGTCTTGGAATAGTGGTGATCAGCTATGGCAATTTCGTGAAAAGAAGGGGATGCGAGGCGAGGGGTGCTTGGTTTTGCATGCGACTTTTATCTCTAAACTCTGTTTGATTATTGCCTTGCGTTGTCCGGGCCGCTATCGACTTTATTTTATCCCGGTATTTTATGATGCCGTCCCTAGCACAGTTTACCGGCGGCTTAAAGTTCTGCTGCGCGCTTACCCTCATAATGAGGTGGAATCAACACCGTCGCCTTAGGGTTCTTTTCCTTCTCTGGGTAATCTAGGGTGTAGTGCAAACCACGACTTTCATGGCGGTTCATTGCTGATTCTATAATGAGTTCAGCGACTAGAGTTAAATTACGTAGTTCGATGAGGTCATTGCTGACTTTAAAATGGCTGTAGTAATCATCGATCTCATGCTGTAATAGAGCAATGCGGCGTTTGGCGCGGGCCAGGCGTTTATTCGAGCGGACGATGCCGACATAATCCCACATAAAGCGACGCACTTCATCCCAGTTGTGCATGATCATCACTTGTTCATCAGAATCAACGACTTGACTCTCATCCCAAGGAATCGGTGTGGCGGGAGTCGGCATTGCCTTTAAATTTTCCAGGATGTGCTGGCTTGCAGCGGCTGCATAGACAAAGCACTCGAGTAATGAGTTGCTGGCTAAGCGGTTGGCACCATGTAGTCCGGTATAAGAGACTTCACCACAGGCGTATAATCCGGGAACATCAGTACGAGCATGATGGTCGATCACCACGCCGCCACAGGTGTAATGAGCAGCTGGGACGACGGGGATGGGCTCTTTGGTGATGTCTATGCCTAAGTCGAGGCAGCGTGCATGAATCGTTGGGAAATGGTTGATAATAAATTCTTGATCTTTATGGGAAATGTCGAGATAAACGCAAGGGATACCTAGCCGCTTCATCTCATGATCAATGGCACGAGCGACGATGTCGCGTGGGGCAAGTTCGGCGCGCTCATCGAATTGAGGCATAAAGCGTGTGCCATCGGGTAGCAATAGGTGAGCGCCTTCGCCGCGTAAAGCTTCTGTCAATAGAAAGGAGCGTGTTTCAGGGTGATAGAGGCAGGTCGGGTGAAATTGGTTAAACTCTAGATTGGCAACCTTGCAGCCGGCACGCCAGGCCATGGCGATGCCATCGCCGCTAGAAACGTCGGGGTTGCTGGAGTATAAATAGACCTTATTAGCGCCACCCGTCGCAAGAACAGTGCATTTTGAACTAAAAGAGTCAACAGTATGGGTTTGGCCGTTATAAGCATAGAAGCCAACGCAGCGACCTGACTCAGTGTCTTTAATAATATCTATAGCTGTATGGTATTCAAAGATAGAAATATTAGGGTGGGAGCGGACTAAATCGGCCAGCGTGGTTTCTAGAGCATGGCCTGTCGCGTCGGCGGCATGGATCACCCGGCGATGGCTATGGCCCCCTTCTAAGGTTAAGTGATATTCATTGTCATCACCACGTGTAAACTTCACGCCATGCTCTATCAGCCAATGAATGCATTCCCGTGCGTTTTCAACGGTGAAGCTGACCGCGGTTTCATCACAAAGGCCCGCACCGGCGGTAAGTGTATCTTGGATATGAGCAGATAAGCTATCGCCTTCGTCAAGAACAGCAGCAACGCCACCTTGAGCATAGAGAGTCGAGCTTTCGGTGAGGGAGCCTTTAGTGAGTAGGGCAACATTGGCATGTTCGGCAAGCCTTAGTGCGAGACTGATTCCCGCAGCGCCGCTGCCGATGATGGTGATGTCATGGTTAAAGTTTTGCTTCATGTTTATCGACTACAATATAGATAACGGGTACAAACACATGGCATTGTCGCTTAATGCCATGGAATGGTCAAATAGCGCGAAGAGGCGCGATGATTTAAGTGTAATGATCCGTGTGCGCCCAAAGTGTGTTTTGGGGGTGCGATATGCGAGTAGTTGCAGCAAAACAGCTGCCTGACCAAGACTTAGTTCGTGAAGTGAAAGGTGGTCAGGATTGGGCGTTTGATTTACTCGTCAGGCGTTATGAGCAGCGAATCGGCAAATTGATCGGGCGTTATATCTCTGACCCGCACGAGGTTTTGGATATCTCTCAAGAAGCCTTCTTAAAAGCCTATCGGGCCTTGGGTGAGTTTCGTGGTGAAAGCGCTTTTTATACCTGGCTCTATCGCATTGCGGTCAATACCGCGAAAAATCATTTAGTGGCGCAGAGCCGTCGGCCACCGGCGCAAGATATCGACTCTTACGATGCTGAACAATATGGGCGCTTGCGTGAGTTTAGTACGCCTGAGCATTTGGCCATGCGCGATGAGATCGAGGCACGTATTATTTACGCGGTTGAGGCTTTGCCTGAAGAGTTGCGTCAAGCCATTTTATTACGCGAGATTGAAGGCTACAGTTATGAAGAAATCGCTAAAATTATGAGCTGTCCGGTGGGAACGGTGCGTTCACGGATTTTCCGGGCGCGTGAGTCCATTGACCAGCACATTAAGCCATTGTTGCTACAGTAAAATCAATAAAGGTGCTTTAACTTGCGATAACTTTTGCCTCTTGGCGGAGGATTCAGTAAAATGGGGAACAATTTTGTCATTTAACTGATGCCGATAGAGATAAGAAGTAGATTGTGACCGCACTAAAACAGATTCGAAATTTTTCAATTATTGCCCATATTGACCATGGTAAGTCGACCTTATCTGATCGTTTTATTCAAACCTGTGGTGGTTTGTCTGAGCGCGAAATGGAAGCTCAAGTGCTTGATTCTATGGACATAGAGCGAGAGCGTGGCATTACCATTAAGGCACAGAGTGTGACCTTGTACTATACCGCCAACGACGGTGAGCGTTATCAGCTGAATTTCATTGATACGCCAGGCCATGTCGACTTTTCCTATGAAGTCTCGCGCTCTCTAGCTGCTTGCGAAGGGGCGTTATTGGTTGTCGATGCAGCACAAGGTGTTGAAGCTCAAACGGTGGCTAATTGCTATACGGCGATCGATCAAGACTTAGAAGTCATTCCGGTTTTAAATAAAATTGACCTCCCGCAAGCGGACCCTGATCGTGTCGCTCAAGAGATTGAAGACATTGTCGGTATCGATGCGACCGATGCGGTGGCCTGTAGTGCGAAAAGTGGTATCGGCATTACTGATGTATTAGAGCGCTTGGTGAAAGAAATTCCTGCGCCAGAAGGGAATCGAGAAGGACCATTACAAGCGCTGATTATTGACTCTTGGTTCGATAGTTACCTGGGGGTGGTGTCTTTAGTTCGTGTTAAAGAGGGAACTTTAAAAGCCGGTGAAAAAGTCACGGTGATGTCAACAGGGCGCTCTTATGTCGTTAATGATGTCGGCATTTTTACTCCTAAATTAACCAGCACAAAAATCCTAGCCGCCGGAGAAGTGGGCTATATTGTCGCTGGAATCAAAGAGATTCATGGCGCACCGGTGGGCGATACCTTAACCCATACCCATAAGCCAGCAGAAGAGGTATTACCCGGCTTTAAGAAGGTTAAACCGCAGGTATATGCTGGGTTATTTCCAGTCAGCTCTGATGATTATGAAGGTTTTCGTGAAGCTCTTGAGAAGCTTAGCATTAATGATGCGGCGCTATTTTATGAACCAGAAAGCTCGGATGCTTTGGGTTTTGGTTTTCGTTGTGGCTTCTTGGGGATGCTGCACATGGAAATTATTCAAGAGCGCTTGGAACGTGAGTATGATCTGGACTTAATTACCACGGCACCGACAGTCGTTTTTGAGTTATTAGATAAGAAAGGCAATGTTTCTTACGTGGATAACCCATCGAAACTACCTGAGCCGAATTTTATTGATGAAGTGCGTGAACCGATTGTTGAAGCCAGTATTCTGGTGCCACAAGAGCATGTCGGGGCGGTCATGACTTTATGTAATGAAAAGCGTGGTGTACAGACTCGTATGGAATATATGGGTAATCAAGTATCTCTTGTTTATGAGTTGCCGATGAATGAAGTGGTTTTAGATTTCTTTGATCGCTTAAAATCAGTCAGCCGCGGTTATGCATCGCTCGATTATCACTTTAAGCGTTTCCAAGTTGCTGATTTGATTAAGCTTGATGTATTGATTAATGGTGATAAGGTCGATGCTTTGGCCTTAATTGTCCATCGTGATAATGCCTTTTCACGCGGCCGCGAATTGACCGAATGCATGAAAAGTTTGATTCCAAGGCAGATGTTTGATGTGGCGATTCAAGCGGCCATCGGTACGCATATTATTGCCCGCCAAACGGTAAAAGCTTTACGTAAAAATGTGACGGCCAAATGTTATGGTGGAGACGTTTCGCGTAAGCGTAAGCTCTTAGAGAAACAAAAAGCCGGTAAAAAACGGATGAAGCAAGTCGGCAGTGTTGAGATTCCGCAAGAAGCATTTTTAGCTGTTTTGAAGGTGGATAATAAATGATCATTTGGATTTTATCGATTTTAACTGTGATCACTGGGGTGATGACGGCGGTACGTTATGCGCAACCGGCGATGGCGGACAATAAGCTGATTGAGCAGGGGTATAGTGCCTTTCCCCTCGTTTTATTTATTACAATAATTTATTTATTTCATGGCAGCTTAGCGAATAACTTTGACTGGATTTTAGTCAGCTTGACGATGATCTCCGGTGCACTGTGGTTGATGGATAAATTACTATGGAAAAAAGCACGGGCTAAGCAAGAGATGGCTGAGCCAAAAGTTGTTGAATATGCGCGTGGCTTTTTCCCAGTCTTTTTAGTCGTGTTAGTGATACGTTCTTTTATTGTCTCACCATCTGTTGTGCCATCAGGTTCGCTATTGCCGACTTTGGATGTTGGTGATTATGTGCTGGCGAATAATTTTGCCTATGGGGTGCGCTTGCCATTGACGAATATTAAAATTATTCCAGTGGGCGAGCCTAAACGAGGTGATATCGCACTATTTCATTGGCCGGTTAACCCACAAGCGGTGTTTATTAAGCGTGTTGTTGGTGTGCCGGGCGATGTGGTCAGTTACAATGATAAAGTGCTGACGATTAATGGCAAAGTGGCGACGCAGAAGTTTATCAGTCCGGCCAAGCGCGTTTATACGGGAGAAGGTCAGTGGATTAATGCTGAAGAGCGCTCTGAGGATTTGCTGGGAGTAAAACATCATATTTATGTGATTCCAGACAGGCCGAGCGAGAATTTCACAAATTTGGTGATTCCGAAAGGTGAATACTTAATGATGGGCGATGACCGTGATGATAGTGATGATGGTCGTGGTTGGGGCTTGGTGCCAGAGAAAGACTTAATCGGTAAAGCGTGGCGACGCTTTTTTAGCTGGGATAGTGTTAATCACAGTGTGCGTTGGGATCGCATTGGCAGCTTGATTCATTAAGCTGCGGCTGGGAAAAGGAGAGCGGCTTGGATTTTACTTTCTGGCTTGTAGTGTTGACGATTTTATCTGGTCTGATTTGGGCGGTTGATCGTTTTTATTTACAGAAAAAGCGTGTCAAAGCGGCACTTGATGCTGGGCTTGGGCCTAGTGAAACATTAAAGTTGCCGATGATTGCAGATTATGCGCGGTCTTTTTTTCCAGTATTACTCATTGTTTTAGTGTTGCGCTCGTTTGTTGTAGAACCATTTCGCATTCCGAGTGGTTCGATGGAGCCGACCTTATTGGTGGGTGATTTTTTACTCGTTAATAAATTTAAATACGGCATTGAATGGCCTTTAACGGATAAACCCTTGGTTAAATTTTCAGCTCCCAAGCGTGGGGATGTGATTGTTTTTCGTTGGCCGGTGAATGCGAGTGTACCCTTTATTAAGCGTATCGTTGGTGTGCCAGGGGATCGCTTAAGCTATTTAAACAAACGGCTTTATGTGAATGGCAAGTTGGTTAAAGAAGTTTCTCAAGGCCAAGCAGAGCGTATTGCCGGTGCGATGCGTCGCCAGCAGCGTTTTCAAGAAAATTTATTAGGTGTGAAGTACCCGATTTATAAGGATATCGGGGTGCGCTCGTTTAGTTTTAAAGATTTAAAAGTACCGCAAGGTGAGTACTTTGTCATGGGGGATAACCGGGATAATAGCGAGGATAGTCGCTATTGGGGGTTTGTCCCACGTGAAAATATTATAGGTCAGGCTTTTTTTCGTGTGGATGAGCTGGGATAGTAAAAACTTCAGTGTGCGCTGGAGTCGTATTGGCCACCTTATTCCTTAATTTTTAGTGAGAGATGAATGATTAGACCTGTTTTGGATTTATGTAAAGCTATCGGCTACCAATTTACTAATGAAGCGTTATTAACAAGTGCATTAACGCACCGTAGTGTCCGCTCGAACAATAATGAGCGTTTAGAGTTTTTAGGCGATGCTATTTTAAGTTTTGTGATTGCCGATGCCTTATATAATCGCTTTCCTGAGTCACAAGAAGGTGAATTGAGCCGCTTTCGTGCAAGTTTAGTTAAAGGTGAGACCTTAGCGCAAGTTGCGAATGAATTTGAAGTCGGACAGTTTTTGCACTTAGGCACCGGCGAGCTAAAAAGTGGTGGTTATCGCCGTGAATCTATTTTGGCTGATGCGGTGGAGGCGATTATTGGTGCGATTTATTTAGATGCGGGCATAGAAGCGGCACGCGCGGCGATTTTACGTTGGTTTGATCAACGTATTGCAGGGGTGCATAAGCAAACACATAGTAAAGATGCAAAAACACGCCTACAAGAATATTTACAGGCAAAGCATGATATTTTGCCAGAGTATGAAGTATTACGCATAGAGGGCAAAGCACATGAGCAGACGTTTCATGTTGAGTGCCGTATAGAGATTTTAAACATAAGTCAAAAAGGTAGTGGAACAAGCCGGCGCCGTGCTGAGCAAGAAGCTGCTGCGAAAATATTGCAGGAGTTACAGCAATGACAGAGCAAAAAACATATTGTGGTACCGTCGCCTTAGTTGGCCGTCCGAATGTGGGTAAATCAACCTTATTAAACCAAATGATCGGTCGAAAATTATGCATTACATCGCATAAACCGCAGACAACACGCCATCAGATTATGGGCGTAAAAACCGAAGAAAATTTACAGACGGTCTATGTCGATACGCCAGGGCTGCATAAAAACGAGAAAAAAGCCATTAACCGTTATATGAATCGTGCAGCTAATAATGCTTTGATTGGCGTTGATGTAGTGGTCTTTGTTGTTGATGTAAGACACTGGACCGAAGAAGACGAGTTGGTTGTCACTAAATTAAAAAATCGCAATATTCCGGTGATTCTGGTGATTAATAAAGTTGATTTAATCAAAAATAAAGAAGAATTATTACCTAAGTTAAAAGATTTATCAGGTGCGATGGGCTTTGCTGAAGTCATACCTGTTTCAGCGTATAAGGGTGATAATTTAAAGACTTTAGAAAATGCGATTGATAAATTATTACCTGAAGGGCCATTTTTATTTGATGAAGATCAGATTACTGATCGTTCACAGCGTTTTCTCGCTGCAGAAATTGTTCGTGAAAAGCTGATGCGCTCGCTCGGTGAGGAAGTGCCTTATGAAATCACCGTTGAAATTGATTTATTTAATGTACAAGACAATGGTTGCTTGGATATTAGTGCGGTGATCTTAGTCGAGCGTCCAGCACAAAAGAAAATCGTTATTGGCAAAAAAGGCGAGCGCTTAAAAGAAATCGGTAGTCAGGCGCGTATCGATATGAAAAACCTGTTTGCCGCTCCCGTCCACCTTCAGCTTTGGGTGAAAGTAAAATCAGGTTGGTCTGATGACGAGCGTGCTTTACATAGCTTGGGCTATGATGAGTAGATTAAGTGGCAGCAGAAGAATGCCAGAGCTTGGGCTATATCGTTCAGCGACGGCCTTATAAAAATACCAGTGTCTTACTTGATATTTTAACACGTGATCAAGGAAAGATCTGCTGTATTGCTTCAGGTGGGCGTGCTAATTTGACGCGTTGGCAAGGGGTATTGCAGCCCTTTAGTTTATTGCATGTGACGTGGCAAAGACGCTCTGGGTTAGGGACGTTAAAAGAAGTCTCGTCTTGTGAACCACAAGCGTTATGGCGCGGTTTATCATTTGCAATGGCGATGTATTTGAACGAACTGACGATGCACTTATTACCGCAAGGTCAGGGTGATGAGGCTTTTTTGCTTTATTTATCGTGAGTTGTTAGAAGCCTTGTCGAATAAAGAAACTGAATTAGAGCCAGAGCTGCGACGTTTTGAATACCAATTATTAAAGACCATGGGGTATGAGTTGGTTCTTGACCAGGATGTAAAAGGCAAGGCGATAGAGACTCACTTATATTATTGGCTGCGTGTCGAGCATTTGCCTGAATGTTGGCCGGTTAATCGTAAGCCAACGATGGGAGTGGTTTGCCAGGGAGCAAGTTTGCTGGCATTAAAAAATAATCGTTTTGATACTGAATTAGAAAAAAGCGATGCTAAAAAGATAATGCGCATGTATTTGCAATATTATTTGCGTGATCGGACATTAAAATCTCGTGAGTTATTTAAACAATTTAAAGGAGCTTAGTATGGCACAGCCTGCTTTATTAGGAATTAATATTGATCATGTTGCGACGTTGCGTAATGCCCGCGGCAGTATTTATCCAGAACCTGTGCAAGCCGCACTGATTGCAGAAGGAGCGGGCGCTGATGGAATCACAATTCATCTGCGTGAAGATCGCCGTCACATTAAAGATCGGGATGTAAGCTTGTTAAAAGAAGTGTTACAAACAAAAATGAATCTTGAGATGGCAGTGACGGATGAGATGGTCACCATTGCAGAATCTATAAAGCCAGAGTGCGTATGCTTAGTGCCTGAGCGTCGTGAAGAGGTGACAACCGAAGGTGGTTTGAATGTGGTAGGTAGTTTACAGTCGGTGCAGGCGGCCTGTGAGCGTCTTGCTGCGGTTGACACGGAAGTTTCCTTATTCATTGATCCTGAGCTTGATCAAATTGATGCAGCGGTTGAGTGTGGTGCACCGGTGATCGAGTTGCACACGGGGGCCTATGCTGAGGCGCATGGACAAGAGCAGCAGCAAGAGCTCGTTCGTTTAGAAAAAGCGGTTAAATATGCACGTAATAAGGGCCTGATTGTCAATGCAGGGCATGGCTTGCACTATCACAATACTCATGCAATCGCAGCGATTACTGAGATAAGTGAGTTGAATATTGGTCATAGCATTATTGCTCGTGCCGTCTTTTCTGGGCTAGCGGCTGCGGTTAAAGAGATGCGTGATATTTTAATTCAGGCGCGTTTATGATTGTTGGGATTGGCACGGATATTGTCGAGATTGCTCGCTTTGATGGATTGTTGGAGCGTCATGGTGATGCTTTTGCAGAGCGAATTTTATCGGTGGGTGAGTATACGCCTTTTTTTAAAAGCCAAGCATCGCTCCCGTTATCTAGCCAAACGTTTTGCCGCAAAAGAGGCGACAGCAAAAGCATTTGGGACGGGATTTGTTGATGGGTTGAGCTTAAAACATATTGCAACTTGTCATAATGAGCAGGGCAAGCCGGAGCTAATATTTTTTAAAAAAGCACTAGAATTGGCAGGTCAGATGAATGTAAAAAATCATCATTTAACGGTGAGTGATGAGGAGCACTACGCTGTCGCTTTTGTTATTTTAGAGAGCTAATGCTTCATTTTAGCCATAAAAAAGCCCTGACTTTGGCGATTCAGGGCTAGATCTTACGGAGAAACCTCTTTCTCTTCACAATCGTAGTGTGGAGACTACATTTTAAGTATGGCTGTTATTTGATAAATATCAAATCGTTATTTTTGGTGCTAGTTACATTAAAATTTGGGTATGCCGTAATGTAATATCATTAATTCTTGACAACAGTTGTTGCTGCCCTTACCTTGAAGCTACCTCATTTTGGATGATAGGGGATATAAAATGGAGTTAAGTTCAGCGATACGCGCAGCGTGCCCTTATGACGATGCTAAAATTAAAGAAATTTTTCGTTGTATAGAGTTGCATGAAGACGTATTCTATCCAGCTTTTAAGCATGTAGTCCGAGAAGCAAGAAAAAAACATCGCAGTTTTGTAACATCTTATGCAGACTGGAGCTTTATGCTTGCAGACGAAGCTTTGTTAACGAAGCCTAAGCATTTATCCTTGCTTTGCCATATTCAACGGATGTTGCAACATATCCAAGCTGAGTAAAGAATTATTGTCATTTTGTTGGTTCAATAATGTTTGAATATTGGGTATTGTAATCTTTAGTTTTAATTTATTAAATAATAAAAGGTAATTCTGTGAATTCTTGTGATTATGATGTTGCCATCGTTGGTGCAGGTTTTTCAGGTTTAGCGGCAGCTTTATTTTTAGGTAATGCCAATCGGCGTGTGTTGTTGTTTGATTCTGGGCAATCTCCTCGAAATGCATCAGCGCAGAAGATGTACAATTTAGTGGGTTATGGAAAAAAAGCACCGGGACGAATTATTGCAAAGACAAATGAACAAATTAGAGCGTTTCAACATGTAGAGCGCTGCCACCTCGCTATTGATACCGTGGTCAAACGTGAAGAAAGTGATGACTTTTTAATGAGCTTAAGTGATAACAATGAGCGTGTCATTAAACGTATTATACTGGCGATGGGTGTGACGGATCTTTTACCAAATATTAAAGGAATTGAGCCATTTTGGCCCCATAATATTTTTCACTGCCCGTACTGCATTGCTTACGAGTTAAAAAATCAGCCCTTGGCCATTTATAGCCCAAATGATGAGGCTTATATGATGGCAAAGATCATTCATAAATGGACAGATGATTTGATCGTTTTTACTGAGGGTAAAGCAAATTTAAGCGTAGAGCAACAGCAGGAACTTGATGAACTAAATATCAAGATTAATAGGCAAAGTATCATATCTGTTGTTGGAGAGCCAGGTCAATTTATTACTTTAAACTTAGATAGTGATCAAGAAATTCAGCGGCGAGGGCTATTTATTCATTTAGAATTTGAATTGAATGGTCAAGAGTTAATCGGGAGTTTGGGGGTTGATGTCGCAGAAGAAGGTATTATTACTGTAGATTCCTCTTATCAAACATCGGTTGCTGGTGTGTATGCTGTGGGGGATATAAGCCATTTATTCCAAAAAGTCAGCCATGCCTTACAAAGTGCAAACATGGCCGCATTTCATCTTGATCATGAACTGGCTATGATGCCTTACTACTAAAGTGGCGAGGGTTACTTTTAGCTAGCTGTTCAGCATCGCTGAGCACACCTCTGATACTGGCTAGAAGTTCAGTTGTATAGGGCTCAAGCTTATGATTATTTTGTGTCTGTTTGAGCTGTTTTTCAAGTTCTGCAGAGATTTCTTTGAGTCTTGGTGTGCCACAATAGCAGCTTGCTCCGTGTAACTTATGAACACGGTGCCTCAGTTCATCAAAGGCTTTTGTATTAAATGCTGTTGTAATTGCGTCAAGATCTTCAGGGAGGCGCTTGACGAGTAATTCGAGTAGCTCAAAAAAGAGCGCTTCGCTGCCACTGGTTAACTTTATGCCCTCGTTGATATCAATATGCTCGAGCATGGGCCAATTATGCTCTGTTGTTGAGTAAGAGGGTGTCATTGCTTTTGAAGGCGTTTTAATCTCAGTATTGGTCCAACGCGAGATGAGTGATCGTAGTTGATTTTCATTGATGGGCTTGGTTTGGTAGTCATCTAGCCCAGCTTCTTGAATGATCTCTTTATGGCCGGTCGCATCTGCGCTTAAAGCAACGACTGGGGTATGTTGGCCGAGTGCCTTTTCAATCTTGCGGATTTCTTTACAGGCTTGAATACCATCCATAATAGGCATTTGAACATCCATTAAGACGAGGTCAAAGTGCTGTTTTTCGAACAGCTCAATCGCTTCGATACCATTGGTTGCTGTAGAGACATAGACGCCAATTTGCTCGAGCAAAGCAACAACAAGTTTTAAGTTCGCACTGTTATCATCAACGGCTAAAACATGGATATTATTGTGCTCAGAAGGTGTTGGCAAGAGCAATGGGTTGTTTTGCTCGTTGATTGTGGCTGGTTGGTCTTTATCGAGCAAGGCGGTGATCTGCTGTAAAAGATAAAGGTGGCGCACGGGTTTGGCAATGAGTGCTGATGCTTCAGCTGGCTTTTGGCTGTTATAAAGCATTTCTTCTGAACAATTGGCGAGCAGAACAATGGGGCTATGGCAGCTTGCGCTGATTTTGGGGAGTGTTTCTTTTTGCAGTTTTTCTGACTCTTCAATGGTATTAGTGCCAATTAGGATAATATCAGGCTGATTTTCTTGAGCTAAGGCGGTTAAGCGCTGCAAATGTTCAGTACAAATAACGTGAAAGCCCCAAAGTTGTAATAAATGGCGTAAAGAAGCCTGTGTTGCTTCGTAAGGTTCATAGAGTAATGCTTGTTTATGTGTAAATAAAGTGAGTTGATTCTGCTCTTCTTTTACCCGTTTTGCTTTAAAAGTAAACCAGAATTTGGCGCCAGCACCTTCCTCGCTCTCAACACCAATGTTGCCTCCCATTTGTTCGGCGAGGCGTTTACATATGGCAAGGCCAAGTCCGGTGCCGCCGTACTTTCGTGTTGTACTCGCGTCTGCTTGGGTGAAGGCTTGAAATAAATTGCGCTGTTGTAATTTTGAGAGGCCAATCCCAGTATCTTCTATTTCAAAACGTAAAATAATATTATCGTCTTGCTCATCTTCTAGAGAAAGGCGGACAACAATACGCCCTTTTAGGGTAAATTTAATTGCATTGGCAATGAGATTGGTGGCGACTTGGTTTAGGCGCAACGGATCGGCAATGATACGGTTTGGCACATCACTGTACATAATAAAGGCGAGTTCTAAACGTTTTTCATGTGCGCTGGGTGCGAGTAGCATTAAGGCTTCTTCAAAGCAGTCACGTGAGGTGATCATCTGAGGTTCTAATAGCATTTTTCCTGCTTCGATCTTAGAAAAATCAAGGATATCATTGATAATTCTGAGTAAACGTTCGGCCGATCGGTGTATGGTTGAAGCGTAGTCCGCTTGGCGCGTTGTTAGTTTTGCTTTAAGCAATAAATTTGCAAAGCCGATGATGCCGTTTAATGGAGTGCGTAATTCATGACTCATATTTGCTAAGAATTCGGATTTAACTCGACTGGCTTCTAAGGCTTGCTTTCTTGCAATATCGAGCTCTATGTTTTGTACTTCGATTGTCTCGAGAGTTTCTCGCAGGTCGGCTGTGGCTTGCTCGATACTTTGTTGTAATTCTTCATGGGAGCGATTGAGGGAAACCGCCATACTGTTAATACCCGCTTCCAGCGATTGCAATTCACCACCGGCCCCCGTATGAACTCGGGTATCGAGTTGGCCCTCTTTTAGCTTCTTAATTGCATCAACAAGTTGCAAGATAGGGTCAGTTACATCTTTACCGAGCCTTAGGCCAAACAGAGCACTGATGGTGAGGCCAATACAGATAATAAATAAGGTGACAAAAAACGTCTGATATTGATTGAGAATCGTTGGGATTCTAGTCATTTGCAGTGCCAGCCAGCCGATGGGCTTGGCATTATCGTAACTTGCGCTGGCATGGCTTGGGGTGATGGGGACGAGAAAAACAAGGTTAGTCCCGCTAGTCATGGTGCGTTGCTCAGGGTGGCTGAGGGCGCTGGGCGAGAACAGCTCCATATCGTCGAGGTTGATGCTTTTACCCGTATGGGCGAGGAGGCGGCCATTGGTATCAAAGACCGAAGCGCCTTCGACATCGCTGTAGGTAACAGCCGCGTCGGTCACCTCTTTGAGTGAGCCGTGGTGGGTGAGCAAGCGAGCCTGGGTATCAAGAAGGAGTTGGCTGATATAGGCATTGCCGCGCTGTTGCAGTGTTTGTTCCAGCGATTGTAAGCGAATGCTAATAAAATAGCTGCCAAGTAGAATGGAAATAGTAAGTGTTGGGACGAGTGTGAGTAAGGTGACACGCGTTTTGATGCCCCATTCTTTCATTGAGACTAGCTCCTTGAATGATTCAAGGCCATAGTATAACACTGAATAGAGCGAGGTGCAGGCTCAAAAAAGAGCCTATAAGTTAAGAACTTCTGCGACTTAATTCCGCTAAAGACGAGGCTTCTGATAAATGATTAGCAATGCTCGGCGTGCCAATTTGCTTGCTGAGCTGCCAAGCTGAAAACATGCCGCGAATCATCTGAGGTTGTTCGTCATCACGAACTAAGAGATAGGGCGTGCGTTTTTCATGGAGAGTATCAACGATATGGCCAACACGTGCACCTGCAATGAGTTTGTAATCGATGCAAAGCAGCTCCTCTATAGGAAACATGACCAAACCGACGGTAATGTTGGAGCGGGGCGTGCCGCGGTCTTGGCTAATACGGACAGGGAGCTCGCCGTGGAGCTGACGAGACGAGACGAGGCCGAGCATGTTAACATCTTGATTTTTTACAATTAATGTATGAGCAACGGAATAATTAGCCTCTCTAATTGCATCGTCTAGTTTAGCATCTGCAAAGATAGAAAGTGGTGGATTATTTTTAAAGTCGATAAAAGCATCAACAGCAGGAGTGTCAAGGTTGACGACCTCTGTCAAGCATGGGGCGTGATAGAAATCTTCTGGGCAATTTGCACTGCTTGTTTTGAGGATGGCGTAGTCATGTGTCATTAAACCAACTCCTTATTACGGTATATTTTTATGCCTTCAGTTTATCCTGCATCCCTAGTTTCAGCAAGTCAGTAATACTTACAGCTGCTGTTAATCATTGTGCTAACGAGATTAGACTGTTGAAGACGTGAGAATACTCAAAAGTCACTAACAATGTACTATTAATACCTCAATAACGTTACTTCAAATTTGACCTGTTTGGTGGGAATTGCATAAAATAGGCCGAAAATGTGGAGTTTATTGTGGATATACAAGCAGCAGCGGCCTGTATGGCAGAGTTAGGTCATGTTAAACGGTTAGCGATTTACCGCTTACTGATTGAGGCAGGCTCCGAAGGGGTCACCATGGGAGAGGTGGGGTGTAAATTGTCCATTCCAGCCTCAACCTTGTGTCATCATGTCAAACGCCTTGTGGCTGTGGGCCTAGTTGAGCAATTGCCGGATAAGCAAAAGCTTTGTTGCGTACCCGTCTATGGGCGCTTAGAAGAACTCATCGGCTTTCTCACTGAAAAGTGCTGTAAGAAGAAATGCGAAAAGCCTTAAAGTGATACTCCGCGATCTTTCATAATTAAGTAAGAAACAATTTTGAATCACTGTCACCGTCTTGTCATTAGTTTCTATTTTTCTAGAAATATAGTTGACCCGAGCTTTTTTATTGAGTACACTGCTAGAGCGATTTATTCACTTTGAGAGAGAGTTATGGCTGCTGTAATTTCAATAAAAAGCCTCAATAAAACATACAAAAATGGTTTTAGTGCTGTAACCGATTTGAGCTTAGAGGTTCAAGCTGGCGAGTTTATTGCTTTACTCGGTCCAAATGGTGCAGGTAAATCAACAACAATAGGGATACTAACAACCTTAGTGAATAAAACTTCGGGCCAGATTGTAATTAACGGCTATGATCTAGCTAAAAAACCCTTACAAGCAAAAGCAGAATTAGGCGTTGTTCCACAGGAGTTTAATTTTAATCCTTTTGAAAGTGTTGAGCAGATTTTATTAAATCAAGCATCATTTCAGGGCATTGTCCAAGCCCAAGCAAAACTTAAAGTTGACCAACTACTTGATGAAGTTGGCTTAACAGCAAAAAGAAAGCAAGCAGCACAAACCCTATCAGGAGGAATGAAAAGGCGTTTGATGGTCGCACGGGCATTGATTCATGACCCTAAAGTGTTAATTTTGGATGAACCCACCGCAGGGGTTGATATTGAAGTGCGCCAGGGAATTTATCAGTTTCTAGAGGAAAGAAATAAACAAGGGCTGACAATTATATTAACAACGCATTACTTAGAAGAAGCTGAGCGCTTATGTGACCGCATTGCAATTATTAATCATGGTCAAATTATTAAAGATATAAAAAAACGAAGTTTTATTTAAAAATATTAAAAAATGAGTCTATTGAATTATATTTAAATTCGCCATTGAAAGAGCTGCCGGTAATAGAGCAATATGAGTTGATTAAAATCAACGATTATCAAATTGAAGTCGTTTTAAATCAGCAGCAAGATGTAGCTTCTTTGATTGCTGCACTGATGGCAAAGGGGATTTTAATTGAGCGTATAAATAGTAAAGAGAATCGTTTAGAGAAATTATTTATGGATATTATTAATGAAAACGAAAAAATTAATAGGGTAGTCGCATGAGTCGTAAGATTTTAGTTGGTCTTTATGGCTTAACAGTACGAGAAGTCAACCGGTTTTTACGCATTTGGCCACAAACCTTTGTTCCTTCTTTAATTACTAGTGTTTTATACTTTCTTATTTTTGGTCAAGTGATTGGTCAACGTATTGGTAGCATGGCAGGAATGAATTATATGCTTTTTATCGTGCCAGGGTTGATTATGATGGCAGTTATTAATAGCGCATATTCTAATGTGGTAAGCTCTGTTTATATCTCTCGTTACTCACGTTTTATCGAGGAAATTTTAGTGTCACCTCTGCCCAGCTGGAGTATTATCATCGGCTATGCTTCCGGTGGTATTTTACGAGGCGTGCTGATTGGTTTTTTAGTTGCAATGGTTTCTTTGATATTTGTTAGATTTGATATTGCTCATCCATTATTTGCCTTATTTAGCCTGTTACTGTGTAGTACATTATTTTCTTTTGCAGGTTTTATTAATGGTATTTTAGCTAGACGTTTTGATGATACATCAATCGTGACTACATTTCTATTAACACCGCTTATTTACTTAGGAGGAGTCTTCTATAGCATTAAGGCACTGCCTCTTTTTTGGCAGAGAGTGTCTTTATTTAATCCGATTCATTATATCATTGATCTTTTTCGCTATGCTTTATTAGGTGTGTCGACAACACCGATAAGCCTATCATTGAGCGCTGTTGTTGGCTTTACTCTGCTGCTTTTTTTGATTGCTTGGTATTGTCTTTATAAGGGCATCGGTGTAAGAGCATAGATTTAAATAATGCTTATCTGTGATATATCTAATGTTTTACAATTTGTTTATAATCGCCTTTTCTTCACACAGCTGCCTTGCTTGCTTCCCTAGCTGATCACAGTGACTTGCTGCAGATTTTTTGTAATCTTTGTGAAGATTACTTGAAGTTATAAAGAAGCTGATTGATATAAAAGCAATTAAAACTAGCATGTTAATTGGTATTGTTTTTTTCATATGCTTAACTCGTTTAAAATTGAATTGCTAGTGGGTTTATTTTCGCAAAAAATAAGGAAATTAATGTAACTAATGGAGTGAATTTTAAATAGGAATGAAAGAGCATAGTTCAATTCCTTTCCTTGCTGATCAAAAAATAGAGCTGATGCAATACTTTATATTTCTTAAAATGTTGCGACCAGCTCCAAACAAAGTGAGTAATACTTTGACAGTTTTACTCTCTTGATCACAGTGTACTCTCAATCTTCAAAATGAAGAACTCTGATCGGTTTTTATGATATGAGGATTATCTGTTATAGGCTAGAGTAGTGACTACCTAACAGCTAGAATAACCTGTGTATTGGGTAGATTAGCGATAAATTGCGTGAGAGTTTAAAGAAGCAAAAGGGCAGAAATTAAGCCCTTTTGTTTTTATTGGTTGATTTTTAGACGGTTATTTTCTTTTTTCATTAGTGATATGGAATAATTTCCAAGGGTTGGTCTTAAATTTGAAGTGAATATTAACGACGCTAGGGCCGACAGGGAGGCTCCAGCTCCAGGTCTGACCATCTTGACTATAGCCTTTGTTGAGGATGTTAAAGAGGCCCCAGTTTGCATCGAAGACATCATAGCTGTGGTATTTGCTGACCGCTGTTTCTAGGCCGACTGAGGTTGGTTGGGGAGTCCACCACTTATAGTCTAATGCTTTCCAAATAGGTTTGCTATTAATACCGTAGACATCATTCGTTCCTAAGGTGAGATAGGAAAGAATAATGTTTTGATTGTTGACCATCAGCGTAGGTAGCTGATCGGCTAGCACTTGGTAATGAATTGCTTGTGGCTCACCTTGCTCATTCCACAGCGTGTTACGTAAATGCGAGACTGCATTAATAGTATGAAGGATATTGCTTGGAATAATAATCGAGCCATAGTCGATATGGCGTGTTGTCCACTGGTCTCCATTTGCAACTAAAAAGGGTTTAAAGTTTTGATTAAATAGTGCCCAGAACTGACCATTTGGGCCAATTTTTGCAGTAAGTTCGTTAATATCAACATTTTTGCTGGAATCACTAGAAAACGGGAATTTGCTCGCAAGTGTATATAACATTGGTGTGAGTTGTTGGTTCCACACTGAGATGAGTTGTGTTTGTACTTGCTGGATACCAAGATTATATAAAGCTAAAATTGGTTTTTTAAATAATGGAGCAAGGTCATCGGGGATTCCAACATTTTTTAGCCAATTTTGCGTTATTTTTAGATAAGAGTTGGTATCACCGGTATAAATATCCAGTGACATGCGCCCAATTGCAGAGAGTTGTTTGCTTAAGTTAGATGATACATCATTGATATTCAAGTAGCCATTATTTGCATTAAGATTAGCATTTTGAAGGATACTCTGATAAATGCCATTTAAAATCATAGTGTAAGCATCATAGTTTGAGTTGGCTACACCATTTGTGCTTAATAAAGAGTGTAATTTATTAAAGTGGCTGACCACAGGAAGCATAAAGCTCAATTGGGCTTTAGTTGGTAGCGTTGTATTTGCATTAACAACACTGATGAGGTGGCGCAATGGTGAGTTAATTGTCGTTAATTCCATTAGCAATAATTTTAAATCACTAATAGAATGAATTTTGTAGCTAAATGAATTGAATAAATTAGAGTAATAATTTAAATAATTTGCAGCATAGCTGTTTAGCGTTGAGGCAATAAATTCTTGCAAACCTATTGTGGGAACACCTGCTGCATTAAGACGGTTAACTAGGAGCTGATACTGAGCGAGGACAGGTTCTAATGTCGTTTTAAATGCAATTGCAGTATAATTGCCGGGAATTTGATATTGACCCGTAATAATAAATTTGCCAGCATTAAGTTGATTAAGCTCAACAGGTGCGAAGGCATTTTGACTGCCAAAAATAATTTGGTCGGGATTTAGCGTATTATTATGGTTGATGAATTGAGAAATAGTCTGACTGATTTCAGCATTGCGAACAACGGTTGACCATTGCTGCAAGGTTAGGTTATTTACATGCTTGCGGTCTTGGTATTGAGAAACTTGTTGAGAAAGACGCGATACCAGACTACTTAAGCCTTGTGTCGGGGGCCTTGTTGTTAAGTCTGTTTGTGAAATAGCCTCTGCAACCGTCATGAGTTTTTGCGAAGGTGAAGCGGTTTGATTGCAAATATTGCCCTCCGCACTCATATAAGACTTTACAAAATCTTGAACATTTTTTGCAAAATTATCTCGCATATTTGGCCAGATCTGACTGAGTAGATAACAGTCTGTTTGGGTTTTTAACAGCGGCCGAGAGACTTCTTGTTGGAAATGTCGTAATTGACTTAAGTCTGACTCTGGTGTTGATGTAAAGTAATTGAGCATTTGTTTAAAGTAGCTATAGCGCAAGGTGTCACTTGGCCCACTTGTTTTTAGTAAATCGCTGTTGAACTGGATTTCATTAAGAGATTTAATTCGTGACTGTTTGTTAAATTTGATATAAAGGTGAATAACTGAGGCTGGAATTCCGGTGACATTCGACCAAAGATTAAGATTGTTTTCGATGTTTTTAGCTAATGCGGAGTTGTGTTGAACTTCAGTAATAAATAAACTGTAAAATAACACATTGCTATTATTTGTATTAGTTAATGCCGGTAGAATAAAGCGGCTGTATAAGTCATTGGCAATTTCTTGATGAACTTTATTTTTAGCGAGAGAGGCGGGAAAAAGATGCAGCCAGCTATCTGCTTGGTATTGACTTTTAAGATTATCAAGTAAGCGCCCATAAGCAATGACTGTCGCTTGTGGAGTGCTTTGTGTTTGATTAATTAAAGCCGCTGATGTGGTGTAAGTTGATGCTAACGAAAGGTTCTTATAAGCAGAGACCGAAGTGGCTGCAATGACTGCAGCGGTAGCTATTGCCGTAATTTTTGTTTTTGGATTTTGGTAATATTTACGTTGTTGGTCAAATAAAGGAAAAAGATTGCCAATCGACTTTTCATTATAATTGGTTAGAAAAAGCCCAAGCAGTGTTGGCGCTGGGAGCACTTCATCATTATAAGTGATGATACGAATAGCTTCTGTTAATAAGGGAAGTGCATTTTCAAAATTTTTAATAAAGTGGATAATATCCAAGTAACGTTCAGGCCTTGAACTATTAAGCATAAAATTCAAGTGTTTTGCAGAAACAAGCTCAACGAAGCGTTGAAGCTTTTCAAGATCAACTTCTTTATCAAAGAGAATATAGTTATTAATGCGTAAATGCTCTAGGACTTCATTAAATTCTTTGAAGCCAGGAATTTGATGCAAATTGGCAATGACAAGGCAGACGGGTATGCTTTTTCTTTTCGAATAGGCAATGATATTGATTTTATTGCGAATGGAGTCACAGAGTGTTTCGATTGCTGTTGGATCTTCTGAAAATAATAGCTTAGCATCGATAGAAACAAGTGTAATTGGAATTTGGTCTTTGATAATTGGGCGCCAAGATTTAGTAATTAGTTGGTTATTTTCCTTTGAGTTATCATGCAGTGATTCATTTTTGAGCTCTGTTATTAAATACTTGCTTGTTAAATACAAGCCCATGTCCGCATGTTGTTTATATTCAGGATAAAAGTGATAAGAGTAGCGCTTGTAATCTGTGAGCCCTTGAACTAGTTCGTCATTTGCAGTGTTGATATATAAGTATTTTTGGTGGCGTTGTAAAGTTAAGCGAACGATAAAAGGCAGCTTAGATTTGAATTGTTTAACAATTTTTTCATAGGGGTTTCGTTTAAAACGGAATGAGAAGCTTAATCGGGTATTTTTTGGCTTAAAGCGTTTTAGCAAGGAAAATAAGCGCCTGAAAAGTTGGAAGCATAAGTAAAGTGCGCCAAGACCAATTGCGCCAATGATGATAGGGTTATTTAGATAAGTAAGAAAATTATTCACAAAATTACCTCAAAGAAGCTTCTACAATATATTCAGCCTGATTAATAAGTGCATACGCCTCGGTCAGAGTGATATCTTTTTCACTAATACGACGCTCAAGTTGGCATAAAACTAATTTAAGGTCTGTAGTGAGAGAATGGTTATCAAGCTGTGCTTGATCACTGATTTTTTTAAAATGTCTAGTTAAATGATTGTCGTTTGTCATCTTGATGTTCTCATAGAGCAAGCACAGAAAGATAAATGAGGTAAATAAGCAGCATTATTGCACCTGCATACAGGAATAAATAGCGCTTTATATGACGTAATGGATTGTGTTTGATCATTTTAGCAATGATCTCTTCACTCGCTTTTAGTGAAGAAAGGTCAATTAACTCTTTTATTGATACTTCTTGATAGTTATCTTGGCCTTTTAGGTTTGCCTCTAATTGCTCGATATAGTCATCTCGTTTCGCTTCATTATCAATAAGCTGTCCCTTAAAGCCCGATTTTAATAAGAAAAAGAAAACTTCATAGACCGCTGGAGTATAGGCTTGTTGGAGAGCATCATCTAAGGCAACAAAAAAATCCTCACCGCCATTGGTTGTGTTATAAAACTCTTGTTGCAGCAATGGCCATTGAACATCTTTATGCTGATTAGCACTATTAACAATTTCATCACAGTAAGCTAGCACTGGAAAGTGAATGAGGTAACTAATACGAGAATTAAACTTAGCATCTAAAGATTCTTTTAGTTTTTTGCTTGCTTTACGAATACTATGTCGTGCCGACACTAGGTGATCCATATATTGCTCTTTACCAAGCTTGTTACTGCGCTTTAGTTCTTCAGTTTTCTGTATAATATCGGCAATCGGATGCCAGTACATCATAAAGTTCATTATCGTTTATCCAGCTTTTAAGGTAGGTTTAATTTAAATTTCACTTGACTCCCCATTGGCAAGAGTTGTTCGATTAATGCTTGTAAATGCTGCAATAATACTGTTATGACAACTTGCTTTTTACTGGGGCTTAATGGCGAGATATCAACAGAATAATAATAAAGACTATTATTATTTATCACTGTTATTTTTTTCCTATATGATCAAGTATTTCATTAAAAAGCACTTT
>NZ_MDTU01000001.1:774149-789187 GCF_001720395.1 Piscirickettsia litoralis | reverse complement strand
ATTAAAGCAATATCATCATGTTTTATGATGCGTTGGTTTTTAATGTTTGCGAGTTCAATAAGGTTTTCAACTTTTAGTTGTTCATTGAGATGTGTCGTTGGTTGAGAGTTAAGCAAATTAACTTTTAAGTGATTTTCACTGCGGTTATAGAAAGTAAGGTTTAGTTCAGACTGTCGAAAATAATCAAGTTGAAACCAGTCCGCATCGATAAAGATTGTGCGCGATTTTGATATGTTTTCGGGGAAGTGAAAACGCAGTTCTGAGTAATTACTCTCTGAGAAGTGCTGGATAAGCTCGTAAGAAGCGGCACCTGTTTCAGCAAGATGGCTTGGAAATAGATTAATCGTTTCGCCATTTTCTTTATAATATGCTTTTTTAATATTAGCAAGTTGGAACTTTCCATGGATATCTGGGTGAATAATAGGGTAAGCTTCTTGGAACCCTTGTACATCGATGGGGAGAGCATGCTCTGATGAGATATTTGTAAACGGCAGAACATTCGCATAGATTAGATTGTTTAATTCTAGATCATTTATAATGTTTTTATCTATTTTAATTTTAAGATTAATGTTGTCAATAGCATCTAAAGGAAGTTCTTCAAAGTGAATATTAATGAAGTTATTTAATTCTGGGAAATTTAAAAAATCTTTTATCTGTTCAATGGGATGATTTTTGCCAAAGGAAAGTTTTTTTATTTTAATTTTTTCAGTTGCAACTACTTTCCCCTGACTGATAAATTCAGCTTTGCTATTTAATGCACGAATCAACTGATGACGCAATAAAAAGGCAGATTCTACTTGGTGAGATACATGCAAGTAAAGCGGTAGTGTATGCCAACGATAAACGATTGGGCTGTTTAATTTAATGTTAAGTGATAATATGCCACGGATAGCGTCGATTTGTGAGCTTTCCAAAACCAATGGATAAATATGCCATGACCCAAGAGGTTTGAAAATTAGATTTTGATTGTTAGTAATACCCTTGATTGACTCATGACGATAAATAGGCATTGCTTCGGCAAAGTGATGTTGATTTTTAATTTGAGCAATGCACTTACTAAAGGTTGGTTTGAGGAAAAAAGGAAAATAGCGCATGAGTTGCTGTTGACGCAATTGTTGCAGCTGCTTATGAGCACTTTCTTCAATTTTTTGTGAGAAAGAAGCGACAGCGTGTAACAGAGGCTCAAATTCACTGTTTACTTTATTGTCTCGACTAATTCTTTTAACCCAACGCGTAAGTTGTTCTTTCTTTTGGTGTGTTTGTTTTTTTTGAGTAGAGTTTAGCATAATAATAATTATTAATTTAAGTGGATCTCGCCACCTTTAAGATTAATGGGGCCGGGTGAATTCATGTCTAAGCCGCCAGCCTGACAATCAATCTTTGTGCCACCGCAATTGCCTGTGAGTCCTGTGCTTGCATTAAGAGCGATAGTTTGGTTTGCTAACGCATTGATATTTTTCATGCTATTGATGGTAACTCCAGTAGCATCGAGTGTGATGCTTGATTGATTATTGAAGCTAAGTACGATCTTTTCATCGTCCATTTGGATAAAGCTCTTTGATTGGTCAATTGAGATGCGAATTCCCCCATTTTCTGAGAACTCGATATCACAGTTTAGCTTTTTGCCGGCCATGATTATTATCCTTTATGATGCAATGAAAAGTTGATTTTGCCTTTAGTCATCGAGACAAACTGGGTGGTATTGCCGTTATTTTGTGATAAATCTAAAGTCGCGACATCACCATCATAATGTTGGTTGAGTTGTGCGGCTGTTGACTCATTGAGCCCCATCTTGATGCCGTTGCCTTGCTTGTCATTTGAAGACTGTAGCTCTGGCCGCCAGTCAAGTTGATGTTTAATTTCTGCATTTTCTTGGAATAATTTTATTAAAACACGTTGGTTTTTATACAGTGGAAAAAACATGTGGCCTGTTAATGTATTGGGTGCATGAGCAGTTTGAATATGCTGATTTCCCCACAACGGGACTGCAACTTTATAGTAGATTTGTTGGTTATTTTTGTCCTGTTCTAAATCAAAGGATAAGTCATCCGTATTACGGACCTCACTGACAATTAAGCCTTCAACTTCTACTGGGCTAAATAATTGTTTTTTAAATGGTAGGTAGTGAGTAGGATTATTAATAGGCTCTAATTCTAGTTTAAGCTTTGTTAAAAATTTCGCTTGGTTGACTTTGTAGTCAATGTCGCTATATTTTGTTAATGCTTTTAAATTTAAATGCAAGTGAGTCACTCGCTGATTGTGTTGAGTGCTACTATCCTCTTTACTCCAGCCATAATCATTTAAATCATGCAATGCACCGGGCAAAAGGTCGATATTTGGATAATCATCGAATTCTAATTCAAGTCGGCTGTGTTGTTGGTGTTGTTGACGATTAAAGTGGGAAGCTGCTTGTTGAACATGATGATCAAAGCTTTGTTGAACGGGAGTGCAGCTAACATGTGATTGATAAATACTCGCTGTTTGTGCATGGTTACTGATTTCTTTGCGTGCATCGCTACTATAAGCGTAACCATTTAAGTGCTCTAGGTTGCACCAACTGGTATTCGGTAGTTTAATGACGGCTTGTTTGGTGAAACTTTTATAATATTGGTGATTTTCATGTCGATCCAGTGCTGCTTTATTTGCAGTGATTAAGTAGTTATCTTGTGCTGAATTGTAAAGTAGTACACCGTTATATTGGTCAATCACTGCACTTAAATATTGGTAAAATGAAACATAAGGGTTCACCATGATCATTTTTTTGCGATGCAGAAAATGCATCAAGCTCTGAACTACAATTTAACCCATCAAAAGAGTGAGTGGCAATTATCTGCTTATAGTTTGTATTGGTATATAAGCGAGCTGGTTTATGCTGTGACCAGAATGCACAAGCTCGATCAATAAATGTCACCGAATAGCAGCGAGAATATGTTGGGTTGTCTGTGACTTCGATGCTAGCGCTTTGTTTTAAAATGTGCTTTTCACAGATAATGCCTTTAATAGTGATTCGTGATTGCTCACGCTCAGCTGCTGGGTAATAGCAATTAACAAGGCTTAGTGTCGCCTCCAGAGCGAAAGGAGCTTGTAATTTTTCTAAAATATAATCATGGTTTCCTTCTTGATTTGAAACAAAAAAGTTAACAATTGTTTTATGCCCGTAGGGGGTTAGTTTAACATCGATACCATGAATACTTGCTCCAGGGATCACAATTCCTGCAACATCAAAGGTAATGTCAAATGTTTGACCTTTCGGCATATTTTTATATCCTTGTATTACTTTTTAATTTATTACTTATTGCGTTAGCCGTGAGTAATAAAATAAAGATAGAATTTTGTTTCAGAAAAGTCAGGGTGATCGTAGAAACAAACGGCTTGCTCTTTCATGATATTATCCCACTCTAGGCCAAAGTCGATTTGGTAGAAATCAACGTTGGCACCAAAGCCATGTTGGAAAGGTAAGTTGGCGAGTTTCTTAATGGGGAGCCCTGGCAGCGATAATTTATAAGTGAGAGAAAGCCGTGATAATGAAGCAAGCTTAATCTGACTTAAATTAATATGGTCATGGGCGTTCTGCTTTTGGACTAAAATATAAGCATGAGAAGCTTGGTAAATACTGTCAGGTAGATTTTGGCAGATTAGATGGCCATCTTGGTTCTTAAAGTCCAGATAGATAATGCGCTCATTGTCGTGATTAAACAGAGATTTTATTTTTTCGATAGGTTGCATGAGTGTGTTGTAGAGTTTATGGTGTAAATAATCTGATAATTGCTCAGGTATAATATCAAAATAGAAGCAGGTGTCTAAATAAAGTTGATTAATCTTCTCGTGTAAATAATAAGGATGCGTCTTAATATTATTATTCAGGCCAGCAATATGTTGTATTAATAAATAAACAGACTTTAAGCACTGTTGAGCTTTGACTGACTTTAAACCATCAATTGATGAAGCTAAGCTAAGTTTTAGGCTTTCTTCTAGCTCAACAAGTAATGAGTCGAGCTGATAGAAAAATTGTTGGGTGAGCGTGGTTTTTATAAAGCGGATGCTAGGGGGAAAGTAGATTTTTTTCAAACACCCAGTGACCCGAGACTGTTTCTTCAAGTTGGCCAAGAGGCAAGCTAATGTGAGCGTTGTCGAGCGTATTAATTGCAAGTTGGATGATAAAGCGTTTTTTCTGTATATCATTATTATTAACACGTTCTTGAAAGATTTCTTCCCCTAAATGATTAAGGTACAGTGTGACCTCACGCTGATGAACTTCTTGCAATGCTAGAGTATTAATATGGATATTATCCGCTAATTTTAGCAAAGTGCCATCAGGAAGCAGGTAGGTGAATGATTTTAATCTGACAAGCCCAGCTTTTTCGAGAAGCTCATTATCCCAATCAAAGTCAATAACACCTTCTAAGGGTAAGCCGAATTGCTGCAAGCGTAATAAGGTTTCAGCATAAAACGCTTGCTCCTGAGCATGGAAATGCTCAGGAGCAAGTTGCTGACCTAAATGCCAGTTGACTCTGGCAAGATTATGATCATGCTTTGTCATGAATAGCCTTAAGCGTTAGTCACACCATATTGGTGACAATTTTTCTGAGTTTCACTGACTGCGGTAATGTAGATTTGCTCTTCTGGCTTCGGGCGCAACGTAACAGTGAGTCGGTAGTTTAAGGGTTGCTGTACATCTGCTGCTGTTTCTTTTTCTAAGGAGATATTTAGTTTGCCTGTTTCGTCTTTATCAACGACGGATTTTAAAGACTGATTATCTGTATGATAGGCTTTGAAATATTTCTTTTGGTTTGGGTCATATGCGTAGACGATATGAGAGTGTTCGATATCAGTATTATCCATCTTATTTGCATAAGCGGCTAATTTTTCGCTGATTCGCAACACTTAAGCGCATAATGTACTTTGTTGCATCAGTTGGTTGAACAGCACGCTCGGTATGCTCAATAACAGCAACAGCATTTAAGTCGCCATCTGGGGTTTTAACCTGGATATCTGCCGCAAGTTGTTCTGTACCGATTGTTAATGCATCAAGAAAGCCAAATGGCACTTGTTTGTTTTTATTGTAGTTAAAACCTTGTTCAACGTTACAGGGGTATTCGTTATTGACCATGATTATAGTCTCCTTGTTATAGAAATGGTTTAATTGCCATCGAGGCGTGTGTCGAGACGTAGTTCAGCATTCATTCCTTCAAACTGAATATGAGGAAGAATGCGGAAGCTACAGTGATACCAGCCTGGCTCGCCAGGGGTTGGTGTTACAGAAACATCTGCTTTTTTAAATGGAAAACGCCCAGTCGTAATATCATTCGGGTTAGTAACTTCAGAAACGTAATTATTAACCCAAGAGGACATTTGCTTTTGAACATAGTTTTGGTCTGCTGAAGAGCCAATATTGTCTCGCATCATGCGTTTGACGTAATGAGCAATACGTGTCACTGACATGGTATAGGCTAGATTAGTCACCAGCTTGGCATTTTCACTGTCTTTAGGGTCAATAAAGTCTTCAGGTGCTTTTAAAGACTGTGTGCTGAAAAAACAGGCGTTTGCAGAACCTTTTTGATAAACGAGCGGCATAAAGCCTGAATTTGCAAACTCAAGTTCGCGATAATCTGGAATGGCGAATTCAACAGGTATTTTAATCTCTTCTTGGCCACGAATATTAAAAGTATGAACGGGCAGTCCTGCAATTTCACCACCACCTTTAGGGCCGCGAATTGATTGACACCAGCCGGTTGTTTCGAAAGCACGAACCAGGTTGCGAGCAAATAGCATAGAGGCATTGCCCCATAGATAACCCTTGTTATCATGTCCTGAGGTATCTTCTTTAAAGGAGCGTAAAACATTGCCCGCAGGGTTACTCACTGGGTCATAAGGGAGGCGTACCATGTATCGAGGCAAAGTAAGGCCAATATAAGCAGCTTCATCGCTATTTCTAAAAGCGTTCCAGTGGCCGTATTTTGGATGCTTCATCAGGCCTTCGAGGTCTTTTATATTAGATAGTTCTTCTGAGGTATTACAGCCAAAAAAGCTGAGGGCCGACAGAAGCAGTGAATGGCGCATGGCTTGCGGCTGCAAGTTTAGACATGTTTTTTAGCCATTCAATATTTTTTGGTGTGTGCTCAAATTCATAAAGACCGATGACCGAGCCATAAGGCTCACCACCATATTGATCGTATTCTTCGGTATATACTTTTTTAAATAAGGCACTGCCGGTCATATCAGATGAGTTACATTCAAAGTCTTCTGCAATTTCATCTTTTTCTGCATCGAATAAATCAATTTTAATGTTGGCACGGAAGTTAGTATTTTTTACTAAGTCATCAATCGAGCACCAGGTTGACTCTAAGCGCTGAAATTCAGGAGCATGGAGAACTTCATTCACTTGCTCATTAATAATGCTATCAACACGATGAATGAGACCTTGAATCATGCTTTTGTTGAAGCCGTTATTTTCTTCATCTTCATCCAGGTTAACAAGGAGGGCAGCAACGCTAGAAATTAAGCGTTCTTCATCGGTTACTTGCTCATTAATGGTTGATAAATCATCACTGATCATTGGTAAATAATCAGTTGTTTCTGTTGTAAGGCTCGCACTTAATAGCAAGTCATTTAAACTAATATCTTCGGTCGTGACAGTCTTATCCATTACAATGCCTATTATCTTTATTTATTGTGAATGCGTTGGGAGTCGGTAATTTTGAAACCCATTTAGCTTTTCTTTAATCTGGTTGACCGATTGCTTATTTTGCAATAGTTCGTTGAGTTTGCGACGGAACTCTTTTTTGTTATCGACAACAGACTGTAATTCGAGTAGTAACTTTTTCATGAGTAGCAATGAATTAACTTTAGGAATGTTTTCGGCAATTTTCTCAGGGTTGAATGAGTGCATTCCTTCAATTGGCAATTGGACGTCAATTTCACTGCAGTTTTTTGGATCAATTTTGTTTTCAACCTTGCAATTGATTGTCATTGCCATGTCTTTCATAACCGCATTTAGGTTATTACCATGCAATTGGCGTGCTTCGCGATCTTCAATTTCCAGTTGGCGGTCCTTAGAAGAGCCTTGGGAAAGATCGCCGATCACCATCATTTTTAAAGGAAGCTCAACTTCTTTTTTCTGGCCTTGGACTGTGGTTGGGTAACGCAGGGTGATGCGTGATTTTGGCAGTTTATCTTGGATTGCCATTATTCGATTAACTCCTTGCCTAGTGAGATTGTCATTGATTAGAAAAGTTTGTTTTATTTTAAAATTTAAATAAGCTTGTTTTTAATTTGTGTTTTTGACTTATTTTTCAGGGTGAGCGGGTATAAGATAAAGTGCCTGTTATCTATGTGCTGTTGAACTGTGTTGAATATGAAGTCCATTTATTGTCGCTCTTATATTTTTGTTTTATATTCTCAATGAGGCACATGATCATATTATTTTAATGAATTGTCAATATTTCTTGAATAAATTATTTTAAATCTTTAATTTAATACTGGCTTTGTGATTTATTTGCCGTACTATTGGCTTTAAATTGAGTTTGAGTGATTGCTTAACTTAATTTTAAATTAAGTAAGATATTGTTAATTATCTTGTTTAAGATGATGATTTCTTTTTCTGGTTAGCGTTATTTCAATTTATAGTGTAAATGCCTTGTTTTCTTACCATTCGCACCGTAGAATTTGAGCCCAGTGGATTGGACTTAGAAAGCCAGAGGCGGTGATAAAAATTAAAATATACACGTATCAATAGGGATTATTAACCATTGTTAGAACACTATATCCAGAAAAACGTTAATAAATTTGAGTTGATTCCTCTGTTGCAAGCTGTAGAGCAAGCAGGTTATGAGCCAAGTCAATGGTTTTTTAAACGTAGTCAGCAAACGTTATCGCCGACATCGATTGTTGAAGCTATTTCTTTTGAAAATGGTATTGCCTGGTTCGAAGTGAATTTAAGCTTATGTGGTCCGTTAGGAGAATTGCCTGATTTATTCATTGTCTCTGTTGATGAAAATGAAGAACTAGCAGAGGTTTTTGATGTGATTGTGCATCACCTGATTCAGCAGTATGTTGGTGTTTTATATCCAGAGCGTCATCTATCGCTCGCGGCGTCTTTTTGTCAAGGCCAAGCGGTGCTCTCGCTTGTGGATGCACCTCAGCAATCTGCAAGCTTTATTTGTTATATGGTTGAGCAATGTTTTAGTGATTTTGATCTTGAGATTGCTCTTGACAGTTGTTCTGAAGCTGAAGTGAATCAGCGTAACAAGTTAGGGATTACTCGCATGGGTTTAGATTCAACCTTAGGGCCTTATGGGCATTTTAGCCGGCAGCAGCTTACATTACGATTTTTTTCTGAATCCTTAATGGCCTCAGCAGAGGTTGAACAGATTAAGCAGCGTTGTCGTCAATTATTGATACCTAAGCTAGAGCGTTGTGCTGAAAATATGCGGATTGATGTGCGGAATGTTATTGAAGATCCATCATTGTATAGTTGTTTGCCAATGGCGTGTGGTGAGCGCCTGATTCAGCAAGAGTGCCAGATGTATAGCATTGTCATTTAGGTTTCGTTATAAACAGCAGAGTAAAAACAGAGGAAAAAGCTCGATGAAAATAAAACAGTGGTCGTTCTTAGTGGTTGCATTATTTGCACTGACTTTAACGGGTTGCTCGTTATTTACGACCAAACAAAAGAAAATACAGTTAACTATAGACAGTAGTGCATTATCGAATAATGCCAAAGTGTTCTATGTGATGGTTAAAGCGACGGATAAAAACGGCTTTTTAACCGATAGCTATGATACTTTGTATAATCAGCTATTCACCTCAGCGACGCTTTATCGCAGTGTAATTAAGCCAGGGCAAACGTTAACGGCTGATATTCCGGTGACTACCTCGAAAGATTTTGGTGTATACTTCTTTTTTACTAACCCAACAGACCGCTGGAAAGTATTAATCACTCAGCCGATTCCCGACGATTATACGGTTAAATTAGGTGTGAACGGCATTACTGATACGTCAGCGGATTAATGGTTATGCCAAAGGAGCGGCTTGCCCATACAGTAGACTTACTTTCAGCAGGGCAGGGCTGCCCGACAAGTTGGTTATCAAGTTTAAATCAGCAAGATGATCTATCGCAAGAGCTACGTCCCTTATTAATCGACAAGATGGACGATAGCTTAACGTTACAGCACTGTGTCGGTCACATCGACCTTTATCAGTTGCTTATTGGCCGACATGCATGTGGGAAAGGCGCTTACTTTTGTCCAGAAACGAATACACAGTATCTGTATGGTGAGTGGGCAAGCTTTATTGCTTCTTTAGCAGAGCACTGGCAGTTATTAGGTGTTGAGTCTGGGCAAACACTATTAGTTGTCGAAGAAGACCCACTTAAAGCGCTCTTAGCGGTATTAACCGGCTTTAAGCTAGGGTTGCATGTTGTCATTGTTGCAAGTTATGGTGACATTTATATTAAGAACCGTGCTCAGGAAATTGCTTTTGATTGTCATGTTTGTTCTTCGACTGGGCTTGCAGTGTTTAACAGCCAATTATTACCTTGTTTTTTTAAAGTACGACCTGTTGAAAGCTCAGAGAGCCACCGTTATGGGCCAGCTGAGCCGTGTTTGTCTTGCTTTTTACCGCAAGGTGGTCTGTATACGGTAACCGCCAGCCAGTTTATATTGCAACGTTTACGCGATGCCATTTGTGTTTTTAATTTACATTTGTCTTTTGAAAGTGTTTTATGTGTTCAACCGGTTGAGCAATTTATTTGGTTGGCCGTAACCCAGTTTTTTTATCTGCGGCTAAAATAATACATGTGATAAGTGCAGAAAGTTATTTAGAAAATCACGTATCATCTGAGCAATATCCTGTGATTTGTGATCAAAGCTTTGATTTAGAATTTCTGCAAAGCCTACAGGTTCGATACTTTTTTTTGTCATGCTTGGCAGCCGAGCCTGCCTAACTTATTGGGTCATAGTCGGCTAGTGGGTCATTTGGGTTATGGTAGTGCATTGTTTGAGATTTCTACTACGAATTATTTCAAGCCTGCATTGTTCTCAAATATAAGTGAGCTTGCTGTCGGTCAGCCGCTGTGCTATTTGAATAATGATAAAGTTTACTCACTTCCTGCAATTGTACAGCAGCTCTCTAATCAGCACTTTTTAAGCATGGATACAGAGCGCTACTTTAGTTTTTACATCAATGAAATTAAAAACTACCTATCTGAATCTGATTATGAAACGAGTCATATTTGGTGGGATGAGTTACGTGAGCGCTTAATTTGTCTAGTTTTTACTGGCAATAAAAGTAATAGCGCTGCAAACCAAGAAGAACGATGGATACAAGGGCGTGAATTACAGCTGGAGCTTAAGCAAGGCTTTGGTGCTTTTAGTCCACACCAAGTGCGTATTTATGGACAATATCAAATCCACGAACCAGCGATGCTGGAAAGTTTATTTTTCTCTGGGCTTTTGGATAAAAAAAATAACCTGCCAATTATTCATCAACTCAACCAGTTAAGACAAATTTTACCTGAATTATTAGAGCCCGTTTAAAACGCTATTTAAATTTAAATAAAGCAGATAATTTAAGTGGTTTTTAGTAAATTTTAGGTTATTAGACGAAAGGAAAATTACATTATGAGCGCTATGCCATTTCTTGCCCCCTTGTTAGACCATCAAGAGCGTTTACAAGGCTCAACTTTGATTAATTCTTGGCAGCCTTTGCTTGAAACTTTAGGTCAGATCGACCCTATCGCTGAGTTGTCAGAGCATACTCATCACTTTTCTGACCTGTCGCAAGGTGAAATTAATATCGAGAAGTTCGAAGAAGATTTTAATCAGCTAGAGCCAGTACGAAAAACAAAACTTTGATTTATTATTAAAATCATTTTTTAGTGAGTTTTTGGAAATTACCTTACGATCAGCATGAGAGTATTTTGGAATTTCCTCCATTACTTTATTTAGTCATGAGCTTAATGCATGCTCAAGATCATGTTGCTCCGGTTGAGAAGCAAGATAAGAAAAATGCCAATGTGCTGCGTTGGTTTAATAAGCGCCTGTTTCCGCGTATTGCAGCAATGCTTGAGAAAAAGCCGGAAAAAGGACTGGCAATGGCAGATGACAGTTGTGCGAAGCAAGCGATTCTTGAAGCTATTGCCGAGTATATTAAAGTTATTGAAGAAACATTACCACGTTATAAAGATATGGCGTTAGTGTTTAAAATTCGTAGTTTTATTAGTGATGCATTGCCAATTTATCATGCCAAACCGAAGCCTGATCCTGTTATTAATGAAACTAAAGATCAAGAAGAAAAAGTACTAAACCAAGATTTAATGCTAACTGAAAGTGAAATTAAGTTTCAACCGGTTTCGGTTGGGCAAGCGCTCCCAGCTCACACTACAGCTGTGGCAATGCAAGCGAATCCTACTGTTAATTCAAGTAAATGGCAAAAGCTTTTACAGTCAATTGAGCAAGCTAAGCAATTATATGACAATCAGCAGTTTAATAAGGCCTTCTTATTGACTGACCATTTAGAGAAAAAATTAAAATCATTTGATCCATTGGAGTACTTTGAAGAGGAACTTTCAGGATTAGCAGACCTTAAGGCTGTTTTAATTCCTTATGCAGTAGATATCGAGTCAACGCATCGCAATAATACAATGGCCTGGAAAAAAGCACAAGACGTGTGTGATATGTCGATTACAACTTTTATGAAAAAAGTGGATGATAAAGTTTTATCTGGAAATGAAGAGTTAAACAGGCAAAGTAAAAAAACAACTGAGACTCAAATAAAGCAAGAAGGGAATAGCAGTTCTTCAGGTGAGTTAGATGATGTTGTTAAGGGTTAACTGTGCATGGGAGTCTGGCTTAATAAGGGGGAAATATGCCAAAAAAACTGGAATTAACAATGGTTGCTACTGGGGTGTTATTTTCGCTAATAAGCGTTGCAAATATTAAGTCACTCACAGAAGCTGAATTTAAAGCCACTAAATTACCTTATTCAGTCATGGCCTATAGCAATAAATATGCCCATGAATACGGGCTAGATGCAAGTAAAGCGATAAAGCTGCCAAAAGGACTAGAAGCGATTAGATTAACTTTATATAAAAAGCATTATCCTAAAGGTGGAGGGATGTTAGCATTTGACGTGTATAAATGTTCAGCAGAGCTTTATGTGGATAAGGGGTTAGATATTTGGTGGCCGACAAATCAATCCAAAACTAGTAATGTAGAAACAGGCCAGACTGGGTTAAAAGCCTTTTTTTGCATCTAACTTATTAGAAAAATATGGAGAAAGGGTAGGACCAGAGCGTTATGCAGCAATTCGATACGTGGCTTTTGATAAAACAAAGTCACCTCAGTTTAATCAAGTAGTGCTCGATACGGGTTGTGCTTCATACCCTCGCACCTTTATGGATTTTTCTATTTGGTTAGAGAAGAAAGGTCACATTGACTATAGTCGTCAGTCGGTAGCTTATGTGCCAACTCCAGATGATTTCTATCATTTTCATATGCCTATTTCTTTAGAGAATAAATTTAATCAATATGCTTCTTATGCAGCAAAAAACCTTTATTAAGGAGGGCCTATGTTTAGAAAAAAATGCATCAATGCGCTTTTTTAAGTTTGGGGTTAAGCTTATTTGCTGCCACCAAAAGCTTTTCAAATAATAAACCACTCACCGAGGCTGAATTTAAAGCCACTAAACTGCCTTATTCGGTGATGGCCTATAGCAATAAATATGCCCATGAATACGGGCTAGATGCAAGTAAAGCGATCAAGCTGCCTAAAGGACTAGAAGCGATTAGATTAACTTTATATAAAAAGCATTATCCTAAAGGCGGAGGGATGTTAGCATTTGACATGTATAAATGCTCAGCAGAGCTTTATGTGGATAAAAACCTAAATTTATATTGGCCAGGAGACTCTGCTAAGGTTGATAAAGTAGGCGATCGAGGGCTGCAAAAATCTCAAGTGTCGACATCACAATTAGATCAAAAGGGGAAGTATTGGGTGCCTGGGCCTTATGCTTCAATGTTGTATGATTCCTATGATCGAACAATTAAGTCTGGTTTAGCAAAAATTAATCTAAGTTTTTTTGGTTGTGGTTATACACCTTCACGCTATACAACGGCACAAGATGGGTTAGTGATTTGGCTAGAGAAGCAAGGTGGACATAATTATGCCGCTATTGGTCAAGGAGAAAGAGAAATTAGTTCAAAAGATTTTTATATTTTTAAGCTTCCACAAAAGCTAGTTGATAGTTATTTGCCCTATGCACGTATGGCAGCAAGTTAATTGGAGGAAAATTAAAGTGAGCGAAGTTACATTAAGTGATTTGGCATTTTTGGCTAATGATGTTTATTTAAATCCAGGGAAGGAGCTAGCTTCTCCTAAGAATGCATCAGCAGATAGATATAGGTATTTGCTAGAGAATACAGAAACAGCGATTAATAGTGACCCACATGGACCGAAAGCAAATGGCTTTTTTGCCCGTACTTACAAATATAAACAGAATGGTAAAGAGGTTTTGATTGTTGCCTACCGTGGTACCAGCAATACTCCAGATGCTTATGTGGATGGTGATCTTGCTTCGAGTAATTCCTTAGCTCAAGGTCAAGATGCAATCAGCTTTTTATTTCAGGTACTTGTGTATGCAAAAGAGAAGAATATTGACCATAAAGATATTTATATCACTGGACATTCTTTAGGTGGCGGTTTAGCGCAATGGATATCCATGCTAACAGTAGATCAGCCGATGAAGTTTCAACTCGCTGAACCTACTGCTTTTAGAACGGTGGCGTTTAATCCGCCGGGAATGCAAAAATTGGCAGGGAAAAGTGCGGGCTTTTATGAGCATTATCAGCAAGGACAAACCTATAATCAGCACGAGGTTAAAGAAGCTCAGGAATATATGGAGTTTTATAATGCTGCGAAAACTGCCCAAGGAAGTTATGCGAATCCACAGGTTGCTAGAGTGGTTCAGGAAGGCATGGAGAGTATGTTTTCTGAGAAGAAATTAAAACATGCAGCAGAAATAATTAAGCACTATAAGCGCGAATATGGCGACCCGCCTAAGTTTTTTGATGTTTATAATTATGAAAGTTTTAAAAAGTTGATTAATCATCAAATGGTTTATAAAAATCGTCAAGATGCTTTACGTATGGGGCAGGAGACGATGGTATTTTTATGGGATATGTTATTTGATAATGATCAGGGTGGAGAGTGCTTTCAAGAATTAAGCAATTGCTACCCCCATATTTATAATTTCTCAGCTAAATATGACTTAGTGCATTGCTCTGGTTTTCCTGCGGGTAACATAATTAACTATGATATTGATACAACAGGTCAAATTTCTATTTATTGGAAACCAGAGCATTTGATTTTAACAAGTTATTTTTCTGTGAGAAGGCATATTCATAAATATCAATATGATTCTGCTAAAACCAAATTGATCTGTAAGCGGCTTGCAAATTATAGTGATCAGTCTATTGATTGGACAAAGCTTATTGAAAATACTGTAATGACAACTACTTACTCAAGTGTTAGTCCAGGCAGATTGCTTGCTAAAATGAGTCAAGTGATTCCTGCGGCAATTTATGGAGGAACTGCAGAACATTCAATGGGGAATATGCTTGCCTCCATTCATAAAAATACTGACCTCGCACAGGTTGCTATTGGCTATGATACGGTAAGAACATTGATCAACCTTGGTAAAAAGCGGAATGTTTATCTTTATACGACAGAAAGGCATGAAACTCTGGGTCGGGCAACACAAAAGAATGTTGTGACATATGAACAAGGTTACGCTAAAAAATCAGGAGGACATGCTGCACCTGTTTACCCTTATAACCAAGAAAACTATCAAACGTTTTAAACTTTTATAATTAGGGAGAAAATCATGTCAGATTATTTTAAAGAATGCAGTGTGATTCAAGGGTTTAATTTTAATCCTAATTTACAGCAGTGCTTTGGTTATATTAATTATTTACGTATTGGCGATTTAGAATTAACACCAGATATTACTATAAAAGTTCCTGTTGAAGGTGAAGCATCTT
>NZ_MDTU01000001.1:753453-773186 GCF_001720395.1 Piscirickettsia litoralis | reverse complement strand
GCATGTCGGTGTAATCAGTGATTTATTTTGGGATGAAACTGAAAAAGTAAAGCCAATTGATATTGATTTTCGTTTGTCAGTGAAAAACCAGCAGCAACTAGCGCAGTATATTCAGAAAAATAACTTTAATAGTAATGTATTAATTGAATTTGAAACTTATGATTATGACCCGAATGCTAGAGCTTTTTATTCATCTTTTAATACGGACAAAGAGACGATAGAAGGGAATTTAAAAGTTTCAGAAGATAGTAAAGGGAAATTAAGCATATTTGTTAGTAAAGAACCAGAAGATGATGTGCAATCCCCAGTCAATTATTTTGCTTCTTTGTCCATTGTTTCAACAGCAAAAGCTCAGCAGCTGATTAGTGCAACATCAGTCACCATCAAAGAAGTATTGCCTTGGGGAATGAGCGTGGTTTAATTGATGATAAAGTTTTTGATTTTTAAATAGAGTAAAGGGCCTGATAGGCCCTTATTTATTTGCCAAGCAACTCAAGTGCTATGGCTTTGGCTTTGCTGTAATCTACTTTGCCAGAACCAAGTATGGGGATATGCTCTATATAGATAACATCGCTCGGGATGAGTGTGGAGTTGACATTTTGCTCTCGCATTGTTTGCTTTAATGTGCTGGTTAGTGATTGATTATCCGTTAGGCAGATAATACGTTCACCTTTTTTAGCGTCTTCAAGGGCAACGGTGACACAATGGTCGTCGTCGCTGCTAAACGTCTCAATGATATCTTCTACAGCTTGCAGGCTGACCATTTCACCGGCAATTTTAGCAAAGCGAGAGTAACGCCCTTTAATAGTAAGAAAGCCATCTTTATCGATAATGCCCTTATCCCCTGTTTTATACCAGCGTTTATTATCGATGGTTAAAAAGCTCTCGGTGTTTTTTTGTTGATTGTTTAGGTAGCCTGTCATAAGTTGTGGGCCGGTAATGATAATTAAGCCCTCTTGGTTGGTGGGTAGTATTTCAAGGGTATTTGGGTCAATGATATTAATTGCAGTGCCGGGTAAAGGTAAGCCGACGCTGCCTGATTTTTCCCCTGGTTGGACGTACCAATCTTCAGTGACCAGAATGTTTTCTAGATTTAATGTTGCGACAGGGGAAAGTTCAGTCGCACCATAGCCTTCTAGAATATTTTTATTAAATTTCTTTAAAAAAGCTTCTCGTACTTTATCTGCCATGCGCTCAGCCCCTGAAATGACTGTTTTAAGTGATTTAAACATTGAGGCATGAAGCTTCGGGTGGCGAGAGTAAAGGTTAAAAAATGTTGTGGTTCCACACAAAATAGTGACATTATGCTTGGCGATGGTTTTACCTATTTTTAGAGCATCTGTTGGGTCTGGGTAGCAAACCATCGGGGTACCTTCGATGAGTGGCATCAATGTGGTAACCGTCAGGCCAAAGGCATGGAATAATGGTAAACAGCTTAAGACTTTATCATCTGCTGTTAAGTTGAGTACACAAGAGCATTGGGTACAGTTGGCAATAACATTGTGATGAGAAAGTTGGACACCTTTCGGGGTTCCTTCACTGCCGCTGCTAAATAAAATCAATGCGGTGTCGTTTATATTTTTTTGCTATTAAAGAAAAATAATTTTAATAGCGATAATGGCAGTATTCGTGTGAGTAAATAATTTGTTATGGTTTTAACTTTTGAAATTTTAGTTTTAAGGTCTTCAAGAAAGATTAGCTGGATATGATCTTCTAAAAAAGATAGATCAAAGCCTTTATTCGTCAGTTTTTTAAAGAACGTTTTTGAGGTGACGACTGTTTTCATTTGGGTTGAACTGATCGCGTGCAATAATGCATCTTTCTCTGCGGTATAATTAAGATTGACAATAGTTTTGTCTAAGGCCAAACCTGCAAGATTACCGAGAATACCCCCTAGGCCGGGAGGAAGGAGCACACCAGTAGTGCTATCTTGGCCAAGGGGCTTTTTAAGGGCCTGTTTCATGGTGATTATTGCACTGATTGCTTTATAGCCAGACAGGCTGATTTTCTGTTGCTCATCAGTAATGATTGTTTTTTTACCTACTTTATTCAATCGTGAGAGGCAAGCCTCTGTGATTGTTTTAAAGTAGCCCGAAGAGTCAGACCAAGCTGTTGTTGAAAGCTCGATGATTTTTTGCTTAAGCTCAGGAGCGGTTGTTGTTGAGGGTAAAGTTGCGCCAAAATGACAGTAGATAGGGCGAATGAGGCCTTTCTTAGACACTTTACGGTAGTGCTTTGTTGATAAGGAGCCTGTGCTACCCCAAAGGCCATGAAGGTAAAATGGGACTATCGTCGCATTGCTACCTTCTAGAGCGCGCTCAAAGCCAGTGAAAAATCGACCGAGCTGACCATTACGACTGAGATGACCTTCTGGGAATAAGGCGATGACTTCATCATTTTCAAGGGCAGCGCGAATGTCTTTAATTGCCGCTTTACTCGCGCTGGTAGAAATTGGAATAAGCTTCATGGCTTTAAATAACCAGTTCAAATACCAGGTATTGTAGACTGTTTTATCCATGACAAAGCGTATCGGGCGTGGTGATGCGATGGCAAGGATGGCCCAATCGATATAGCTTGTATGGTTGCCTAATAATAGTACACCACCTGATGAGGGCAGGTTTTTTAGACCTTGCACTTTAATGCGGTAAAATTTTGAAAAGAGCGCGAATAGTACGTAACGAACCACCGTTTGTGGTAAAGCCTTAAGTGCAAGTATAGATGCAATCAATGCGATGGTGCCAAGGCTCTCGAAGACAATCACTGCGTTAACATCCATTAAGGTGACAACGGCGGTGATGACAAGAAAGCTGAGCATAAAGATGTTTTGCATGAAATTATTTGCAGCAAGGATTTTTCCAAGCTTAGAGTCTTTGGCGTTGAACTGGATTAAAGCATTGAGGGGGACGACGAGCATGCCGCTAAAAAAGCCATAGACTAAAAATGTGATGAGAATAGCTGCTGGGCTAGAAATATGCACCATAATGACTAGTATCATAGAGAGTGCAAAAGTAGAAATAGGGATAATACCTGTTTCTATGTAGTTTTTTGAAACACGTCCGGCATTATAAGAGCCTAAAATAATACCCAATATTGCAACGGCCATCGCGACTTGAACGAATAACGCACTGTAGTGATAGGTTTTAAGATAAGCACCATAAACGGCGACGGTGACTTGGCTTGCGCCCCAAAATAGTGAGAGACCGATAATTGAGCTGAAAATAGTTTTATTTTTAGTTGCAGATTTTATATTTTCAAGTAAGTAAGCGGCTTTAATATACTTTTTAGGTTGTAATGATGAGTTTGGTGATGATGCGGGATAAATGGTTAAAAAGTGGGTGCAAATTGCCTCAAATAAACTCGTTGTAATAAGAATAAAACCTAATGGTGCAATGCTTTGAACAATTTGGTTGGGTTGAATTTGTCCTGTGTGCCCTTTAAGAAAGTGTTGAAATAATAACGTAAACATTAAGGAGGACGCTAGAACCGCAACCATAGTAATCGCTTGTGCATAGCCATTGGCTTTGGCGATTTTTCTTTGCCGAAAAATTCTTTAACATAACCATACTTGGCTGGAGAGTTAATTGCCGATTGCATACCTAATAACAAGGTCATGGAAAATGCCGCCCAAAAATGCCCTTGATAATAAAAGACTGTAATGAGGATAGTGAGTGGAACTGCTGCCCAGGCTGTAAATCGTAATACTTTTGCCTTGGCGAACTTATCGGCAATAAAACCTGCTGGAGTAAACATCATTAGATAAGGAATAAGAATTAAGGCGCTTAACACAGAAGAATAAACCGTGAAATCGTGAGGTGACTCTGTGGTATAGAAGATATTTTGAATGAGTATCTTGTGACCTAAATCAACAAAGGTGTTGAAAAAAAGTATGAAGAAATAGCCAAACATGGCTAATTTCCTGCCACTATTCATAATTGCTCCCCTTTCTGCTATCTGTTTTTATTACTATTTTTAAATCTGTTTAAGTTAACGTTGTTACCTTATTGGCTGATTATAACTGACTGGCTAAATTATGTAAACAGTGATAACATAATTTGCATAATGAAATGAACCGCCGTGAAGTTGTAATAAGGAGCTGAGATGGCACGCCCTATTTTGATGTCTGAAGGTGAATATCGCCAGCATATTGTTGATGCTGCGGATAAAATTGTGCGCGAAGGGGGGGTGAGTCAGCTTTCCATTCGGGCGATTGCAAAGAAGGCAGCAACATCCGCTACACAGATGTATCGCAAGGGAATAAAGGGCATAGAAGATATTATCTTTATGTTAAATGAAAGAGCGTTAGATATATTAATTGCCCGGATTGAAAAAGTGAATTTAACGGCATTGAGTGGGGAGGCTGCTCTATATGAAATTGCAGAGATTTACTTAGAGTTTAGTGACCCTATTGGTGAGGATTATCCACTTTGGGAGTTAATGCAAAGGCTAAATACCGGATCAATTGAATCCCCCCAAAGTTATCAGGAAAAAACGTTAATATTATTTAACTATGGTGAGCGAGCGCTGGCGAAGGCATTACCGTTATTAGAAAGTAATGAGCTAACAGAAGCAACACGTGTTTTATGGGCAAGTGTCCATGGTATTTGTCATCTGCATGCACGAGATAAGCTAGTTTCAACAGGAGTATCGCCGGCAAAACCAATGATTAAACTATTAATTAAAGTGCTTTTAGCCGGATTAAGTGTGAGTAATTCCGCTGAAAAACCATGAGTATTTTTTTGTGAACTGAACTCGCATTTTAATAAAAATAGCTCGATGTGTGGTGTGCTTATTTATACTTAGTTTATATTCTAGTTTATATTTGGTTAAATATACGCCCTTTTATTCGGTTTATATTGTTTTTAGAAAAGAGCGTATTTAATAAATAATAACTTAAATTAACTCGCTTTTTTTAGTTTATTATTAGGTTTGTCCTTTAAATCTTCATGATAGTGATGAGAGTTTTTATTCTCGATGGACATAAGCGTGATATTGTTTTGTTCTTGCATTCTTGAACGGCCAAAGACCATAACGACCAGTGCCATATTAAGGAAAAACAACACAGACGGGCTCATAAATACTAGCTCGCTCGCTGAGAGTGAGTTAATATTTGCTAGGTAATTTACCATAGTTACAAATAGGGTAAGGCCAGCAATTGCAAATGCAAATAGTCCTTTGCGACTATTAATCGCTGATTTCCAGCTAATATAAGCTTCTGCGGTTTTACCTGTGGGTTTCCAGCCCTGGGAGCGGCGAGTGATATAATTAAAGACTGCTTTTGTTGAGACCCAGTTAATAAACGTGCTCATGACAAAAAAATGCAAGATATAAATGAGTTACCCACTTTATCCAGGAAACGGATTTGGGCTTGTTATGCCGGCTGTAACCGATGACATATAGCAGTGAAGGCAATTGGGTAAGGACCATAAAGGCGAGCCAAAATGCAGAAACATGAGGTTGTATAATGGCAAGTATGGCAAAAATGGGAGTTAAGATATAACTAAAAGAGAACATCTGATTTAAGATATCCATTTTCTCTTTAAAGGACATTGTTGCTGCTCGACAAATTTTGCCAATATATTTATGCGTAATTTGCATATTGCCATAGGTCCAACGCATCCACATTGCCTCGCACTCGCGCAATGAAGTTGGAACCCATTCACCACTTTCGACCCAAATTGATTTACCGTAAAAGCCTTTAAAGTAGGCGCGTACAGCAGCGGCGACATCTTCGACGATCATCGGTTCTCCCTTGTGCATTTCTAACCAAGGGCCGATCGCTTCGAGGGTTTTTTTCGACCAAATGGAGTTGTGACCCTGGAAGATAACAAAGCCAGTTTGCCCGATTAAGTTCATACTATAACGCAGCATATTTTGTGAGATACAGCATATTTTTGAGAAAAAGTTACACTCCTGATTGGTGCCTTTAATAAGTAATGAGGCATAGCCTAACTTATTATCTTTAATAAACTCTGGCATGACTTTAAGCAAGGTATCTTTTTTAAGGGTAGAGTCTGCATCGAGCAATAATACATGATCTTGGCTAATATGCTCCATAGCAATGTCTAGATTTTTAGGTTTAAAGCCCTCAGTGCCGTTACGATGAATAAATTTATAACTGGTTTTTGGGTTGTTTTTTGCATGCTCTTCGACATAGTTTTTCCAAAGCAGATAGTCAGCGTGATCCAAATCGCTGTTATCAACGACGATAATTTCTTTTTTATCATCAGGATAAATCAATGCATTGGCAGAATCGAAAGTGAGTTTACAGACATCAAAAGGCTCGTTACGTGTGGCGATCAGCATTGAGCAGCCTGGCATGTTTGCTGAGTCTAAGTCAGAACACTCTGGGAGTGTAGGCTCTTTGAAGAACAGGTATTGCACACACAATATACCTTTATAGTACATTTGGTAAACCAGTGGCATGAAGGCTAGTGTGATGATCTTGCCGATGATTGCGCTGTTATTTTGTTGAAATAAATCAGATAGATTAGGCAGCATAAAGTAGCTGGTCATGATAGTGAGTAGGGTACTTAAGCCAATAAAATATAAAGTATAACGATAGCTGAATCGAGTGGAGGCTGTGCTGGTTGATTGTAATGCAGCTAAGCTGCTGATTAATATTGCAGAAAGTAGGGCGATGGTCACGATAGGGCCTGCTATTGATAGCGTGGCCATAAAGATAAGTAGGAAAATGCCCAGGCATGATAAATAAAGGTTAGTCATTTGTTTCTCACTCCAAAGTCATTACGGCTCTACAGCTAGAATAAGGCAGAGTGTAAATTTTAAACAATGAGGACCATTATAGGGAGGTAATCTTAAATTAACGTTAGTGGATTAACTAGATGATTTTTTTAGTTATTTTTTAGTTTAAATGAGATTGTCGCTGATTTTATTGAGTTATAGTTATAACTTTTTTATTTATTGAAATATAGTTTTATCAAGGGGTTCGGCCTAGTGTTTTAATAATAAATAGGTTGCCCCTAAGATGTTGTTAGCCTTTATGTAGTTGGGCAGGAGTGGCGTATATACAGGTGTCGATGCCCACTATCTCGGTAGACCATGAGCTTAGGGATGGGTATTTGGATTCCTATTAGGGGAAAAAAGTTAGGGAAGCTGATTAAACTCCATGTGTCTTTTACATCGTTACTATTCGCACAGTTTGCTAGAGTGGAATTGAAACTATCTAAGCTTACATGACCAGTAGATATATTATATTTGACTGATGTGTAAAGGTAAGGGGCCGACGGGACGTAGAATTTTAAGTGATAATAGCTGGCCTCACCTAGAAAACCGCAATCCCAGCCTGATGCATTTTCTTCCTCATGATATGCGTTTGTTTTCGTTTCTCCTGGGCTTAAGGTAATTGGAGAAAATGAAATTCCATCCATGCATTGGCTATCGTATTCTTGCACAGTAATGGTTAAGTTTGTATCATTTGTGATGTCAACATTACCGCCATCCCATTTTGCATAAGTACTTGTTGTAATCGTAAATAAAAAAATTAATAAAAAATATAGTTAATTCATGATGTTAATTTTTCCCTACTAATTTTTATTTTTATATGAGATTTTTTATTTTATATGGTTGGTATATGGATCGATTATTGGTTTGGAATTGATTTTAGCACTTTCTACTGACCGATGCTATAAGATTTTTTATAACCTATACTACAGCCCTTGGCGAGCCAAATAAGCATGGAAAGCAAGGAATGTATCGGTAACAAACTCCAGTTCCAAAAATAGGTGATGCTAATTAATCCAATATTGGAATCCAAGCATCATTAGTTCAAAGTCTGTTTATATCAAAGAAATATATCATCAAGCTTGAGTGTCGATTAGCGATTTATCCGCTGATCGAAATCTTCGAGGGCTTCAAGGGCAATGAGTACCTCTTCTTCATCTTGTTCTAATTGGTTTTTAAGTTGCACTTGTTCTGTTAATAGCTGATCAAGTTTGGCCTTATTCTGGCTTTCATAGAGGCTATTATCGGCAAGTTGTGCCTCTAGTGTATCCAGAGTGTTTTGTAATTGTTCGAGTTGATCCTCCGCTTGACGAAGCTTGGTTAAAAAAGGTTTACGCCGGGCACGTAATTCAGCGGCCTCTTTGCGGGATTGCTTTTTATTATCGCTGTTATTATTTATATTTGTAGCCTGGTTAGAGTTTTGGTGAGAGCTTGCTTGGGTTATTTTCGTATTTTCGTCGGAAGTTTGCTCGGCGACTTGCTTGATATATTCATCTAAACTGCCTGAAAATAGCGTAACTTGCCCTTTGTTTGCAACCCAGAGCTGATCTGAGCAGCTGTTTAGTAAATGGCGGTTATGAGAAACGAGGATTAATGTGCCATTAAACTCTTGTAGGGCAAGGTTTAGGGCATTGCACATCTCAATATCTAAGTGATTGGTTGGCTCATCGAGAATGAGTAAGTTGGGGTTGAGCCAGATAATTTTTGCCAGAGCAAAACGTGCTTTTTCTCCACCTGAAAATTGGTGCAGAGGTTCAAAAATTCGGTCACCATGAAAGTTAAAACCACCGAGGAAGTTGCGAATTGCTTGGTCTGTCGCTGTTTTTTCTGTGGAGGATAAATGATCAAAGGGGCTTAACTCATCATTGAGTTCATCGATTTGGTGTTGGGCGAAATAACCGATTTTAACTTTGGGTTCTACGTGTAAAGTACCCTGTTGTGGCAATAAGGTTTGGCAAATGGATTTTAATAGCGTTGATTTCCCTGCACCGTTTACACCGATCAAGCCAATGCGGTCATGCTTGGCGAGAGTCAGCTTAATATCACGTAATTGAATATGATCATGATAGCCAAGTTGAACGTTTTCCAAAGTGACCATGGGTGAGGGGCAATTGGGAGCATCACCAAAGCTAAACTGAAAAGGTGAGTTCACTTGTGTAATTTGAACTTGCTCTAGTTTTTCTAGGGCTTTAACCCGGCTTTGCGCTTGGCGAGCTTTAGAGGCTTTGGCTTTAAAGCGATCAACAAAGCTTTGTAGGTGCTGGCGCTTGGCGGCAAATTTTTTTACTGGTGGCTTGTTCTAGAGCGATTTTTTCAGCGCGTTGCTTTTCAAAACTACTGTAATTTCCAAGGTAATAATGAATGGTTTGGTGGCTGATGTGTAAGGTATGGCCGATGACCTTATCCAAAAAGTCGCGATCGTGGGAGATGATCATCAGCATGCCTGGGTAACGTTGTAAATAACGTTCTAGCCAAATAATTGTGTTTAAGTCCAAATGGTTCGTAGGTTCATCGAGCAATAATAAATCAGAAGGTTTCATTAACGCTTGGGCAAGGTTTAAACGCATGCGCCAGCCGCCAGAAAATGCACTGACCGGTTTGTCAGTATCGGTATGGATAAAACCTAAACCATCAAGTAGGCGCGCTGCACGTGCTTTGGCACTGTAACCATCAATAGCGTGTAGGTTTTGGTGGATTTCAGCGATTTTAAGCGCGTCATTGTTCTTTTCGGCAAGGCTAAGTTCTTGTTGTAATTGCCTTAACAGGTCATCGCCATCGAGAACATAATCAAGGGCTGAACAACTTAATGCGGGAGTTTCCTGTTCGATGTGAGCGATACGCATTTTTTTGGGAAAGAGGTAATGACCCTGATCAATGCTCAGTTGGTGCTGAAGAACAGCGAAAAGTGATGATTTGCCAGAGCCATTTTGACCGATTAGTCCGACTTTTGCCTTGTAAGGAAGGGTAAAGCTTGCATTTTCGAATAAAACACGGGGGCCGCGGCGGATGGCAATTTGGTCAAACTGGATCATGAAAAATTTACGCTCTTTTACTGCTATTAAACCTTGTTATTGTACATGGTCCATGCCAAGATGACAGCCTAAAATCACTGATTTTGCCAAGGCTTAAAACAGGAGAGAAATATGACACTTTATGAATATAAATATTGCCCTTATTGCATTCGTGTACGTTTAGCCCTAGGGCTAAAAAATATTCCCTATGATGTTGTTGCCGTTGATTATGCTGATAGTGAGTTACCAACACGATTGATTGGTAAGAAAATGGTACCGGTATTAGAAGTCTCTGAAGGGAAATATTTGGCTGAAAGTTTGGATATCGTTAAATATTTGGATGAAAACAATGCTGGGCCTGCCATTGTTGTATCAAAGCGCCAAGCGGAAATTGAGGGTATTTTGAGTGAGTCTCGTCGTGCGGTCTATGGTTTATTAGCGCCACGTTGGCTAAGTGTAGGTTTTAAAGAGCTAGAAAGCCAAGCGGCGCAAGATTACTTGCGCAATAAGTTTGAGACGTCTTTAGAATGTACCTTGGAAGAAAGCTTAGAGAAAACACCCAAATACCTTGAGCAGATTAAAACGATGTTTACTAAGCTTGAAGCCTTGTTGACGAGTACAGAAAGTGTCGATGGCGTGATTTCTTATGCGGATATTGTCTTGGTAGCGCCGTTGGTGAATTTAACTTTAGTTAAAGATATTCCTTTCCCGGAAAAATTAAAGCAATATCTAGCACACTGGGCCGAGCAAGCAGGCGTTGATCTTTATTATGATCAGGCGATATAAAATCTGCTTGCAAGGCGATTGACATAGGCGATAGCAAGAACAGGCGATTGCTCGCTTGTTCTTGTTTAGATAGCTAGATATTTCAAAAAATAAACTATAAACAAAAAATTAAATACTTAGGATTGAAGACAATGATAGGTACTCCATTTTCTGCGACAGCAAAGCGAGTGATGTTGTTGGGTGCTGGTGAGCTTGGCAAAGAGGTTGTGATCGAATTGCAGCGCTTTGGCATAGAGGTGATTGCTGTGGACCGTTATGAAAACGCACCGGCGATGCAGGTTGCTGATCGTGCTTATGTTGTACAAATGACAGAGGCTGAGGCGTTACGCGAGGTTATTGCTAAAGAAAATCCACATATTGTTGTGCCAGAAGTTGAAGCGATTGCGACGGATGTGTTATTAGAAGTCGAAGCCCAAGGCAAACAAGTGGTGCCTAGTGCAAAGGCAGTGCATATCACCATGAATCGGGCTGCGATTCGTAAACTTGCGGCAGAAGCATTAAGTCTTGCGACATCACCTTTTAAGGTGGTGGAGAGCTGGCAACAATGCCTGCAAGCGCTGGAGACAATTGGCTATCCTTGTGTAATCAAGCCGGTGATGAGTTCGTCTGGCAAGGGCCAAAGCATTGTTCGCAGTGAAAGCGAATTAAAAGCCGCTTGGGACTACGCTTTATCTGGGGGGCGCACCGCAGCGGATGTCATTATTGTTGAAGGCTTTATTGATTTTGATTTTGAAATTACCCTGTTAACGGTGAGTCATCGCGATGGCATTTCATTTTGTCCACCTATCGGCCATCGTCAAGAAGAGGGTGATTACCGTGAATCTTGGCAGCCGCAGGCTTTAACAGAGACTGTTGAGAGAAAAGCGCAGCAATTGGCCAAAAGCATTGTCACTGAATTAGGCGGTTATGGTTTGTTTGGTGTTGAGTTGTTTATTAAAGGTGATGAGGTGTATTTTAATGAGGTCTCGCCACGACCCCATGATACTGGCATGGTGACATTGATTTCACAGAACTTATCTGAATTTTCCTTGCACGTTCGTGCATTATTGGGCTTGCCTATTGCAGAAATTACACTAAAACAACCTTCTGCATCAGCCGCTTTACTGGTTGAGGGTGAATCGAGCCAGGTTGTATTTAGTCATCTTGATCAAGCTCTAGCAGTCCCAGAAAGCGACTTGAAGCTCTTTGGTAAGCCGGGAGTCTCAGGGCGACGACGCATGGGAGTGGCGCTGGCTCAGGGGGCGAATATTGAGGAAGCGTGTGAGCGGGCTTGTTTGGTGCGTGATCGAGTAAACGTTATTCTATAAAATATAATTAAGTTCCCTGATTTTTATGAAAAAAGTTTGAGTTTATTTGAATTTAAGTGCGTTTTTTCAGGTCCATATTAAGTAGGAATGCTGAGCGATATAAGCTCTGTAGCCGTTGGCGAAAGTGACGCTTTTACTAAAGCGCCGGTACCGTTTAGGGTCGAGTAGCTTACAGGAGCACGTCGGATGCGTGCTCTTGTTGTCTTTGCATTAAGGCTAGTTTTTTAAAAATTATTTTAGCTTTGAGAACAGGAGCTTGACCCGGTAAGTTAGTTTACTACTCGATTTGCCGTTAAAGTCCGGCTAGAGTTAAAAAGGTAATGGATGAAGGTAAAAATCAGGGAAGAAGATGAAGTTACTGCGTCTTTGTGTTGTGGCGTTCGGGTTCGCGCTGTTTAGCTTAAATGTGTTCGCATTATCGACAGGTCAGATCTCTGTTTTTTCTGAGCCGAGGGAGCCTTTGCGAGCGGCTCTGGTGATTAATCATCTAGGAAATATTCCCTACCAGAAAATTAATGTAACGATGCCAACATCAACTGAGCTGAGAAAGCTGGGGTTGGAGCGCAGTCAAATGGAGCGTTTAAACTTCAAAGTGCTTCCTGGGCGCAAAGGGTCGGCTTTGGTGTATATTCATAGTATTAAACCCTTGCCTGAGCTTTCTGCAATCGCATTGGATATTCGCTGGCCAGGAGGGCATAAAACAGAAGGGTTCTTACTTAATCTAGCAAAAAACAAAGCAATATTATCCGAAACTATATCAGCGGTTGAATCTTACCTCAGCCTCTAGAATGAGTCTTTATGGTCCCATTCGTTCTCATGATACTTTATGGAAAGTCGCTCAGCGAATTCGGCCGAGTAAAAATTTAACCGTACAACAGACGATGGTTGCTCTATTGGAGCAAAACCCCAGAGCTTTTATTGCTGGGGATATGAATGAGATACAGCGTGGTCAAGTGCTTTTTGTTCCCTCTAAAAAATGTGATTGCAGGCATTTCAAAACGGGGTGCGCGCCTTGCTGTACAACAGCAGATTAAAGCTTGGCAGCAAGGTAAACGCTCGACAGGGCCGAAACCTTCAGCGCAAATTGTCCATCTGGTGCCAGGAGATCTACCGGCGATAGATACCGATGATAGTTTGGTGATTATGCAAGAGTTGGCAGTACAGATGCAAAGCCTACAAGGCGCGATTAATAAAATTCAGCAAGACAACGAAAAACTGCAAATGCAATTGGCGAGCTTTGAAACACAAATGGGACATTTGGCGACCAAAGTTGACCAGCAAAATAATGCACTGTTAGCTCAAAATAATAAATTAACCCGCAAGGCTCAGAAAAATGTTCCTCAATTTAGTGTTGAAGACCCTGTCGTCACATCCTCAGTATCGTCCTCATCCACGACGATGGCCTCTAGTCCTGTTGTTAAACCTTTAAGCTTAAAAGCACAAAACATCGCAAGTGTGGGAGCTGCCTATGCTAAGCCTGCGAATTCTGGATCTTTAAGTGCCCAACCTTTGTGGTTACAAGCGCTTGAAAATATAACTTATTGGGGGGTGGGGTTGGTTATTGTAATGTTCTTAGGGCTGTTTTGGTTAGGTTGGCGTTTACGTCGTGAGCACGTGCGCCGCTTGGAAGATCAAGCGGTATTGAGAGCGACTATCGAGCGTATGCAGCACCCTGGGTTTAGAAAAGTAGCGAACAAGGCTTAAACAGGATAAAATCGTCGCCTAATTTAATACACAAATGAAATTAGGTGGCGATGAGAATAGCAGTTAGTTTGGCATATGAAGGTGGGGCTTATTGTGGTTGGCAGATCCAATCGCACTCGCCTTCTGTACAAGAGCAAGTCGAGAAAGCACTCAGTCGTGTTGCCAATCATCCGGTCCAAGTCGTCTGTGCGGGAAGAACGGATACAGGGGTGCATGCCAGTCACCAGATCATTCACTTCGATACTGATGCCGTACGCCCTATGCATGCTTGGGTGAAGGGAGCGAATACCTATTTACCTAAAGATATTAATTTGAATTGGGCCGTGCCGGTGAGTGATGAGTTTCACGCTCGCTTTTCGGCGCTGTCCCGGCGTTATCGTTATATTATTTATAATGGACCGATGAGGTTGGGCTTATGGCATCAGCAAATGACTTACTGTTACCAAGGGCTCGATGAAAAAAAGATGCAAGAAGCAGCGCAGTATTGGCTGGGGGAGCATGATTTCTCATCGTTTCGGGCAAGCGGTTGTCAATCGAATACCCCCATGCGTAGAATCGATGCGTTTACAGTACAGCGCCAGGGCAGTACAGTGTTCTTTGATGTTGAAGCGAATGCTTTTTTGCATCATATGATCCGCAACTTTGCCGGGGTTTTGATGGAAATTGGTCGTGGAAACAAAGCGGTAGCCTGGGCAAATGAAGTATTGGAATCACGTGATCGACGTGTTGCTGGGGTGACAGCGCCGGCGAATGGGTTATACTTTGTAAATGTGACTTATCCTGATATTTTTCAATTACCTAAGGCAAGAGTAGAGCCTTTGGTTTTAATGTGCTGAGCGAGAAATAAGCGGCGTGATGATTGCTGTTGGCCTTGAGGCTGATATAATAGGCAGCTTATCGCTGTAATGAATGTTATTATTGCAACAAACGGTTTAGAGATCATTATATGAGTTGGTTGGAAAAATTGTTACCTTCGGCGGCACGTACAGAGGCTGCAGGAAACAAAAAAGGGGTCCCCGAAGGGGTTTGGCAAAAGTGCAAATCGTGCGAGGTTGTGCTGTATTTGCCTGAACTGAATAAGAATTTAGATGTATGTCCGCAATGTGGGCACCATCACCGCATCAGTGCGCGTCGACGCATTGATCTATTTTTAGATACAGAAGGCCGTGAGGAAATTGCGGCCAATGTGGTTCCAACAGATCATTTAAAGTTTAAGGATGTTCAACGCTATAAAGACCGCTTGAGCATTGCTGAGAAGAAAACCCAAGAAACCGATGCATTGGTTGTGATGTCAGGGACGCTAGAATCTATGCCGATTGTTACCGCTGCGATGGAGTTTGGCTTTATGGGCGGTTCGATGGGTTCTGTCATGGGTGAGCGTTTTGTCCAGGGGGTAAATAAGGCGTTAGCCTTGCGTGCGCCCTTTGTTTGTTTTAGTTCTAGCGGTGGGGCGCGCATGCAAGAGTCGTTATTCTCGCTGATGCAGATGGCAAAAACCAGTGCTGCATTAACGCGCTTGGCCGATGAAGGCTTGCCGTTTATTTCGGTATTATCAGACCCGACGACAGGCGGAGTGTCTGCAAGTTTTGCGATGCTAGGTGATGTGAATATTGCAGAACCTAATGCGTTGATCTGTTTTGCCGGACCACGTGTGATTGAACAAACTGTGCGTGAAAAACTACCAGAAGGTTTCCAGCGTAGTGAGTTTTTACAAGAGCATGGCGTGGTGGATATGATCGTCAATCGTTTAGAGATGCGAGCACAACTTGCTTCTTTACTGCGAAAATTGATGAATCTCCCTGCGGCGAGCTAGCCGCTAATTTTAATGAGTTAAAATAAAGAATAGCGTTCGGTTTATTTTCTATCTAAAAAAATAAGGCTAAGGAATAACAATGGAGCAGCGGACATTATCAGCATGGTTAGCTTGGGCTGAGCAACAGCATGCTGATGAGATGTGCTTTGGGTTGGAACGTGTAAAAACAGTGGCTGAATCTTTGGAGTTGTTGAATGTTCAGCCTCTTGTGATCACTGTAGGTGGCACGAACGGCAAAGGCTCCTGTATCGCTTTTTTGAGAGCAGATTTATGTGGCCGCAGGCTTTGCGGTTGGCAGTTTTACTTCTCCCCACTTTTTACATTATAACGAGCGTATTCGCCTTTTCGGTGAAGAGGTGAGTGATGAACGTTTGTGTGAAGCGTTTGCGCAGGTCGCTAAAGCTCAGACCGAAACTAAAACTCCTTTGACCTTTTTTGAGATTAATATCTTAAATGCCTTATGGGTATTTAAACAAAATGCCCTGGATATTATTTTATTGGAAGTTGGCCTCGGTGGGCGTTTGGATGCGGCGAATATCATCGATGCGGATTTGGCCTTGATCAGCAGCATTGCTATCGACCATGAGGCGTGGTTAGGTTCTGACCGTGAGTCGATAGCCAAAGAAAAAGCGGGCATTTTTCGCCGACAAGGCTTCGCGGTGTGTGGTGATGATCAACCGCCGCAGACACTGATTCAATATGCCAATCAATTGAATGCGGATCTCTATTTGCAAGGGTCAAGTTTTGGTTTTGAAGTGCATGGCGATAGTTGGGGCTGGTGGAGTGCAGAAACAGAACTGCATGAGCTGCCGATGCCAAAATTGGCACTTGATAATGCATCGTCTGTGCTGCAGGCTGTTAATTTATTGCAGAACCGATTGCCGGTAAAGCGTGATGCAATCGAGCATGGCTTAAAGCATGCTGAACTGACCGGCCGTTTTCAGATCATTCGTAATGGTGCATTGACGACTATTTTAGATGTGGCGCATAATCCGGCGGCGGCAAAACGCTTAGCAACGCAGTTGATGACGGAGCCTTGTAGCGGTAATACTTGGGGTTTATTTGGGATTATGGCGGATAAGGATATTGCTGGTGTCGTACAAAACTTATTTCGCAGTATTGATCATTGGGTCGTGGCCGGCTTAAGCTGTGAACGCGCGGCAAAACCCGCAGAGGTTCAAGATGTTTTGTACCAGCAAGGTTGTCGCACCGCCGATCAATGCTTCGCTGATGTGGGTGATGGTTATGATGCAATACTCGCACAAGCACAGCCGGAAGATCGCATTGTTGTCTTCGGATCTTTTTTTACTGTGGCCGATTGGTTAAATTACGCTGTGCTCTAAGTGGATTTTTGTGCTGATTTTTATGGCGATTTCAGGTATGATGTGCCCTTCTGTGCAGATCAAGGTGTAGACCATGTTGTTGAATTGGGTCGATATTGTATTATTAATCATCGTTGGCATTTCCGCTGTTTTAAGTCTGGCGCGTGGTTTTGTTCGAGAATTATTGTCTTTATTAGTCTGGGCGGGCGCTTTTTTTGCTGCGATGCGTTGCGCGCCTCAGTTTGTTAATTACTTTCACTCTTTTTCTAACTCCCCATCGGTTCAATATGCGTTAAGTTATATCTGTGTATTTTTGGTTGTATTGCTATGTGGCATGTTGATCGCAGCCTTGCTCGTGCGGATTGTGCAAAAAAGTGAGCTGGATTTAACCGATCGTTTACTTGGTCTTGTTTTTGGTGCCGCTCGTGGTTTGGTGCTTGTCATGCTCGTGACATTGGCCGTGAATGCGACGGGACTTGCCAAGCAAAGCGTCTGGAAACAGGCGTATTTCGTCCCTTATTTAACTCATGCAGTGCAATGGACAAAACAGCATATCCCTAAAGAGTTACTTTCGTTACCTAATAAGAATGCAGCTGACGTTAAAAATTAATTTAAATTGAGGTAGATTATCCATGTGCGGTATTGTTGGATTGGTTGGGCATTACCCCGTAGGGCAGGCATTATTGGATGGCTTAACGATGTTGCAGCATCGTGGTCAAGATGCGGCTGGTATCTTAACATCATCAAACGGCAAATTTTATTTGCGTAAATCTAATGGGTTAGTCAAAGATGTCTTCAATCAACGTCAAATGATGCGCTTGGATGGCAAGCTTGGGATTGGTCATGTGCGTTATCCGACGGCAGGCTCTTCAGACCAGGCAGAAGCTCAGCCGTTTTATGTTAATTCTCCCTATGGCGTGGCTCTTGCGCATAATGGCAATTTAACGAATGCAAAAAGCTTAAAAGAAGAGCTATTTCGAACCGATCGTCGTCACTTAAATACGAGCTCTGATTCAGAAGTGCTCTTGAATGTCCTTGCGCATGAGATGCAAGGGATAGGTAAATTGAAATTATCTGCCGATGATATTTTCTATGCGGTGGAACGGATCTATGATCGTTGCAAAGGCGGTTTTTCTGCATTGGCTGTGATTAATGGCCATGGTTTACTGGCCTTTCGTGATCCCAATGGCATTCGGCCTCTAGTCTATGGCACACGCCAGACAGAAAAAGGGATAGAGCACATGTTTGCTTCCGAAAACGTTGCGCTTGATATGCTTGGTTTTGAGTTGCAGGGTGATGTTGCTCCGGGTGAAGCAGTTTATATCAGTGAAGATGGTGAAGTGCATCGTCGTGTCTGCGCCAGTGGAGTGCGTTATACCCCCTGTATTTTTGAGTACGTCTATTTAGCGCGCCCAGACTCGGTGATGAATGGCATTTCTATTTACCAAGCACGGATTAATATGGGTGAGCAGCTAGCAAAGCGTGTGAGCGAGCTTTGTGACTTAAATGAAATTGATGCGGTGATCCCTGTTCCTGATAGCAGCCGGACTTCAGCCTTTGCTTTATCACAAGAGCTTGATTTGCCCTATCGGGAAGGCTTTGTTAAAAACCATTATGTTGGTCGTACTTTTATCATGCCAGACCAAGCCTTGCGTAGACACTCGGTGCGCCGTAAATTAAATACGATTAATGCTGAGTGGAAAAAATGTATTGTTGGTTGATGATTCGATTGTTCGTGGTACGACGTCGCGTGAGATTATCCAGATGGCTAGAGAAGCTGGTGCTAATAAGGTATTTTTTGCTTCGGCGGCGCCTGAGGTGATGTATCCAAATGTCTATGGTATCGATATGCCTGTGGCTTCTGAATTGGTCGCTCATGGTAAAACAGTTGAGGAAATTGAAAAAGCGTTAGGTGCGGACCAGCTTATTTTCCAGACATTAGCAGCGCTGAATCAGGCCGTCTCAGCGTGTAATGATCAGATTACTGAATTTGATAATTCAGTGTTTGATGGAAAATATATTACTCAAGATATAGACAATGAGTACCTTGCCGCCCTTGAGCAAGAACGTGCGAATGCGAAAAAAAACAAAGAGACTGATGTTGAAACGGTTAATTTGCAAGGCTATTTATAAGTGGTGAGCATGGTAGAAAAAGTAGCGAGCGCCGCAGAAGCGACAGCATTTTTAGGCTGTAAAACGCCAAAGTTGTGGCTAGAGCAGGCTTTGATTCAGCAAGATATTTTATTGATTGACCACGCCCAATGTGAAAAAAAAGCGGCATCAACAGCCCTAGCGATGATTAATCGCTACAGTAACTACCATGACATGGTGATGCGGATGTCGAAACTAGCGCGTGAAGAGCTTAGGCATTTTGAGCAAGTTTCAGGGATTATAAGAAAGCGCGGTATTCAATATGGTGCGCTCTCAGCTTCGCGTTATGCTGAGGGCCTGCGTCAACATATTCGAGCGGGTCGTATTGAGTGTTTGGTGGATACTTTAATCATTGGTGCCTTTATTGAAGCGCGTTCTTGCGAGCGTTTTGCAGCATTGGTTCCTTTGCTTGATGTTGAATTAGCTAAATTTTATCAAGGCTTACTGGCATCAGAAGCACGGCACTTTTTGATGTATTTGCAGTTTGCTAAAAGCATTTGTGCCGATGAATCGATTGATGCACATATTGAGCGATTTCGTAATATTGAGCGCGATTTAATCGAAACCCCAGATGAGCAGTTTCGTTTTCATAGTGGTGTGCCTGCTTGAAGAGAAGAGCGGGTTTGATGATTATTAATTAACGTGAGTTCGATATAACTCAGCTGGTCAATAGGTTATGCTGGATGTTAAGCGATGGCTTTTTCTCTTGAAGACAATATGCTGCTAATCCAGCAAGAATATTGACCATAAAGTTGTTGACACTACGATGCCTGGAATGTTCGATTTGAGAGATGTTTTTAAGTTGATCAAATACACTTTCAATAATTCCACGTTTTCTGAGTAAAATTTTATCGATGATAGGCATGAGCTTATTTTTCATATTCTTGCGAATTTTATT
>NZ_MDTU01000001.1:747242-752294 GCF_001720395.1 Piscirickettsia litoralis | reverse complement strand
CTTGGTACTCAAGTAATGAGGCTTTCCAGTGAGGCAAGAAAACCTGACAAAAGTCATCGACAATGCAAAACAAACCGATTAAGCCGGTATCCATAAGCAGCTCCTTGCAATGGATTTAGATTGTGAGAACCTAAAGATTAATTGCAAACGGGCTGCTTTTTCAATAGAACCTTATATCGAACTCACGTTAATTATGTGAGATATTTTTTTGAAAACTTGCTGATAGTCGTCGCTTTTTAAGAATTTTTGAATAAATTGGTTGAGATGGTTCACTAATTCATGTGATGTTGATTTTTGACTAAACATTAAGAAGATATCATCTTGATTGACGATTAACGGATAATGAATCACGTTCTTGTTCTTACCTAGTATATTTCTGACGACATAGATATCACCTAGCAAGCCATCAATACGTTTATTTTTTAGGGCGTTAACAGAAAGTTGAGTTGATTTGTGCTCAATAATTTTTAATTTTGGGTAGCTTTTGATGTTTTTTTGAATCTCTGAAAATTGATCGCCATAAAATAACCACGAGTAGTACCTAGCTTAAAGGAGTAATTTATAAGGTCATAAATATGGGTGATGCTTGCTAGCTTAGTATTGCCTCGATAGGAAAACAGCACCATTTTCTCACTGCGGTAAGGCTCACTAAAAAAGGCGTAGGTTTGTCGTTTTTTGGTTTTAGAGGCGGACATGGCAATATGCAGTGTGCCAAGTTTTAACTATGCCAGCTGGCGCTTCCAAGGGCGCTCTATAAGTTTGATTTTGCAATTCGCTGCTTTTGCCAGATGTTGAATGAGTTCGATGTCTAAGCCGGTGATTTGATTGTTTTGATCTCTGTATTGGTAGGGTGGCCAATCTTCCCAGCCGACCTTGAGTATTTTATTGTCACAGGGGTTAGCAAAACTTGTTAAAGTTAAAATAAAATAGAGTAATATGTATATAATCTTCTTAAACAAACGATAACTGCCTAATCTTAATTATTGGCGACTGCTATAAAAATTAGAGTCTATTTTTTGTGATTAGGCAACCTGGCTTTTTATAACAAGTGGCTTTAACATTTTGCGGATTGATTAGAAATAGCTGTGAAGTTAGGTGAGCTTATGATGAGTTCAGCATGGTATTTGAAAAAACTGATGGCACCAGAAAATGAGCATCTTTGATTATAAAAAGTATGTATTTTATGTTTTAATAATCGTTAGCCTCTGTGGGCGAATTGGCAAAGTAACTTTCATGGTATCGACAAGGATAGGTAAGTTGAGTAGATTAATTAGTATTATTCTGAGTTTATGCATTTCTATCACCAGTGCGACAGCATCAAAGGTGATTCAAGAAGCAACTGAGCGTTTTCACCCCGTTTGGGCTGCAAGTGGGATGGTCGCGACTCAAGAAGCCTTAGCGACTCAAGTGGGCCGAGATATTTTAGCTAAGGGAGGTAATGCAGTTGATGCGGCGGTTGCTGTTGGTTTTGCTTTAGCTGTGACATTACCGCGTGCAGGGAATCTGGGTGGTGGTGGTTTTATGCTTATTTGGCTCAATAAAGAGCATAAGGCAATAGCGATTAATTATCGTGAAAAAGCACCCTTGGCAGCGAGTGCCGATATGTATCTTGATCAACAGGGTAATGTCGACCATCATAAAGTTAGCCAAACTTATCTAGCCACTGGTGTGCCGGGGACGGTTGCAGGCTTAATTTATGCATTGAAAAAATACGGCACTCTGTCTCTTGCTGAGGTGATGCAGCCGGCAATTCATCTTGCGCGCCAGGGGATTCGTGTTACGCCTGATTTAGCATCATCTTTAGCTCAAGCAAAAAATAGATTAGAAAAATCTACGGCTTCTAAAAAAATTATTTTTTGAAAAATAATAATAAAAACTATGAGCCTGGAGAGCTTTTAGTTCAGGGCGATTTAGCCAATAGCTTAGCTTTAATTGCGAAAGAAGGAAAAAAGGCTTTTTATCAAGGAGAAATTGCTGAAAAAATCGTTTCAGCGATGAAAGCTCACGGCGGTTTAATTACCTTAGCAGATTTAAAGAAATACCGTGTGCAAGAAGTGAAGCCGATGATTGGTCATTATCAGGGCTATACTCTCTTTTCTATGCCGCCACCCAGTTCTGGGGGCGTGACACTCATCGAGTTATTAAATATTTTATCTGGATTTCCATTAAAAGAGCTGGGATTAAATAGCGCTCAAAGTATCCATTTAATGGTTGAGGCGATGAACTTAGCTTATCGCGATCGCAATCATTATTTAGGGGACCCTAACTTTGTCAAGATGCCACTTAAACGTTTAACTTCGATGAAGTATGCTGATCGGTTGCGTCAGCAAATTCAATGGGACTATCACACGCCTTCTGCACAAATTTCGGCGAAAAAGTTTGATGACCATGAAAGCCATCAAACCACTCACTTTTCTGTGATTGATAAGGCGGGTAATATGGTTGCGAATACCTATACCCTAAATTATTCCTATGGAAATGGTTACACTGTGCCTGGAACGGGTATCTTATTGAATAATGAAATGGATGATTTTACGGCTAAACCTGGGGTTCCTAATGGTTTTGGTTTAGTACAAGGTGAGGCGAATGCTGTGGCACCTGAGAAAAGGCCGCTAAGCTCAATGACACCCACTTTAGTATTAAATCCACAAGGTGAGCCTTTATTGGCGACTGGCTCACCCGGGGGGAGTCGAATCATTACGACGGTTTTGCAGGTGTTATTGAATCGGTTAACCTATGGGTTAAATATTGCCAGTAGTGTTGCAGCTCCAAGAATTCATAGTCAATTATGGCCAGATGTCGTCTTATACGAACAAGGCATTAGCCTAGATACATTGTTTAAATTACAGGCAATGGGCCATCAACTAAAGCAGGTTGATGCAATGGGTTCTGCACAAACTGTGGAGAAAGGCGATGCAAAAGGTGATTATGGTGTTGCTGATCCGCGCCGGGCAGGCTCACTTGCTGCTGGACCGAGTGAGGTGATATTAGAAAAAGCATCTTAAATGAAGATGCTTTTGATTAATATATTAATTATGAAAAAAATCGATTATTTTCTTGTCATCAGTAGGGTTGCAATCGTATTCTCTAGCAAAATTGTCAGAAAAAAACAAATTATTGCTCGTGGTAGATCAGCTTGAATCGGAGAATGTATCTGACCAAACTAAAAAACACTTCAATGAAGTTATTATTAGCTTTTCTGGAAAATACTGTGGTCCTATCATTACATTAGATCTTGAGAGCACTATACAGGCTCTACAAAGCTATTTTAAAAAGGACAACCTTCAAAGCGTATCTATCATAAATACCAGTGAAGCCAATACTGAGGTAGCGGCTGAGCTTAGGCAATATTTCAATATTTCTGGATTAACGCCTTCTGAAGCTCGTCTTTTCACTGATAAGTCACTGATAAGTCACTGATGAAAAAGGTAGTTTCTCTACACAGCCTTAATGTACCTAATTCAACTCCGCTTTTAAATAATTATGTTGAAGTGTCATCATACTGTGGAAATAGATTTATAGCGAAACCGATAGATGCAGCCGGAAGTTATGGGGTCGAATTAATTCACTCTCAAGATGATTTAGATAGGTATTATGCACAATATAAACCAAATAAGAATAGTTTCATCGCAGAGCAGTTTATTGTAGGCAAGATGTACCATTGTGATTTCGTTCTTTATAAGAATAAACCCATTTTTAAAGCATGCTCAGAATATTTGTTTCCTAATTTATGTTTTAAAAAAGGTAAAAATTTATCAAGTTTTCCAGTTGTAAATAAGGAGCTTCAGTCAGTTATATTTAATTTTTCTGATCAATGTCTCAAAGCTTTAGGGTATCATAATGGTATTTATCATTTAGAACTGTTCATCGAAAATAATCAGCTTTATTTCTTAGAAGTCGGAGCGCGAATACCGGCCGCTTTAGTTGTTAAGATGTATGAGACTATTTATGGGGTTAATATCGCAGACTTAAGTGTCGCAGTGCTAACAGGTTCTCTCTCATCTTCTATTCAACAAAAAATGACGGGTCATTATTTCTTATGGGCGTATCTAGCGAAGACTCAAGGGGTAATTAAAAGGTTAATACCACCATCATTTAGCAGTGAGTTTAATATTCATTGGGAGGTAGAGGCTGGACAAGAAATTGATAACAGTCAGTCAATCATAGATCGCGTTGGAATATTAACAGCAAAAAGTAATCGCTTAGATGTCATTCAACAAGACTTTGAATACCTTAGAGCATACAGTCCTGTGGCTGTTGAATTTAGAGCATAAACAGTAATATTTTTATTATAAAAAATTTGGAGACGGTAATTTATTTGTCTTTTTTGCTATCGTCGTCTATTGAAGAAAGCAAATCATCGAGTGGGTTGTTTTCTTGATTGGCGTTATTGCCACTGTTATCTGCTTTTACTTCTTGCAAGAGTTGATTTAAATACTCTTCTTCTTTCTCTTGGTTTTCTTGTATCGGTTCGTCTACGGAAGGTAAGCCTTCTATTTCTATATCATCCGTGATTTCGATGACTTCACTAGCATCAAGCATATCTAATTTTGTTGGATCACTTGTGCCAGCTTCTGCCATATTTTGATTTTGATGTTCGGCGGCGAGCTGTTCTGAGGAAGGAACGGTTGTGCCATGATTGCCTTCTTTGTAGGCTTTAATACGTTCCTGTAAAAGCTCTGCGAGTTTTGTTGCTTGGAACTTGGCCAGAAAACCATCGGCACCGACTTTAATGACCATATTTTGATTAAATGAGCCACTCATGGAGGTGTGTAAAATAACGTAAAGTTTTTCCAGGCGTGGGTCATTGCGAATTTCAGTAATGAAAGTATAACCGTCCATTTCTGGCATTTCAGCATCAGAAATTACGATTAAAACTTCTTCTATCATCGTCTTGTTTTGATCTGCCAGATCAAGGAGTTTTTGAAAGCCATCACGGCCATTCACCGCTTCGATATAGTCAAGATTTAAGCTTTTGACCACTTTTTTGATTTGAATCCGGGCTGTTATTGAATCATCGACGATAAGAACTTTCGGTTTGATTTTAGTTTT
>NZ_MDTU01000001.1:731638-746756 GCF_001720395.1 Piscirickettsia litoralis | reverse complement strand
TTAAACTGTCATCAATAGATTTTTTATCAATTTTTACTGCTTTGTCTTGAAGTTCGGCAAGAACTTTCTCAACATCGAGAATTTCTATGAGCTCATCATCGATTTTAGTGACGGCGGTTAAATAATTGTCGCGGCCAATGCCTCCAGGGGGGGCGGGTGATTGTATCCCAATTTAGGTTAATAATACGGTCAACCTCATGAACTAGAAAACCTTGGATTGAGCGATTATATTCGGTGATGATGAGCACGCCTTCGTTAACCTTATCATCTGGAATGCCCTCAAGACCAACCATTTTGCCAAGATCGATGATGGACATGGTCACGCCACGAATATGGGCAACACCGACGGTGCACGAACTACTTTTGGGAAAGCGCGTGAGCTTTGGACAAATTAAAACTTCTTGAACCTTAAAAACATTAATTGCGAATTTAGGACCTGAAAGTAGACGGAACGTCAGGATCTCTAGCCGATTTTGTCCGACTAAATTTGTTCGTTGATCGACCGTATCTAATACTCCTGACATGCAAACAGCCTCTTGCTTAGCTCCTCTATAGACCCCTATTTATCAGTATAGTCAATCTTCAATGTTTAATTCTTTCTTGTGAAGGGGATTACATTGGTGGTTTTACTCTGTGTTGAGTTTTGTCGTTGGCAGACAATACGAAACCAATCCTCGTCGAAGCGATCGAAGAGGGTGATGTATTCATCGAAGCTGGCGGGCTTAGTGATAAATGATTTTGCCCCTTCGGTGTAAGAGTGATTTTGATCTTGCTCGAGATCAGAGGTGGTTAAAATAATGATCGGGATCTGTTTTAGCTTGGGTTCTTGAGCGAGCTGGTCTAATACCTCAAGTCCGGAAAGTTTAGGCATATTGATGTCAAGAATGATCAGGTCGGGCGTTTGGACCTGGCTAAAACTACCCTGTCGACGCAGGTATTGCAAGGCTTGTTCGCCATCTTCAACAATATGCAACTCATGTTGACCTTTTGATTTGGCACAGGCCAGTTTGATGAGGTTTTGGTCAGCAAGGTCATCTTCAGCAAGTAAAATATCCATAAGAGGTTCTCACCTGAGTTTACGAGGGCATGACCTTAATTGTAGTTGATTCTGTTATGGCAAGTGGTCGCGTAACTGCCATTTGCCACTGGAAAATATACATAAGTCGGTGGCATGGTCACGCCAATCGCCAAGCACCCAACGTTGAGTGTTTGTATGCTGATGCCAGCCTAAGCGGTGAGTATGGCCATGAATCAGGGTATTGCTTTGGTAGTGATGGCTATAGTGTTGAATCGCTTTTTGATTAATATCTATCGGTTTTGAATAGCCAGCCTGTTTCTTTCGGCCTGCGCTATGAATCTTATTGGCGACCTTAAGCCGCCAGGATAATGGCAGAGACAAAAAAACAGCGTTGCAGCCAAGGTTTTCTGACCCAATGACGGTAGCGCTGATAACTAGTATCGTCTGTGCAATATAAATCGCCATGACTGAGTAAAATGTTCTGGTTGTTTATCGTAATGACTGTTGGATCTGTAAGTAAAGTGATACCGGCCGCTTGGCACCATGTTTGACCTAATAGAAAGTCACGATTACCGGGCATAAAGTAAATTTTAGTGTGTTGGTGAGTGCTAAGCTGTTGTAATGCTTTCTGAATTTTCTGGTACAGCGGTTCAGGGTCATCATCGCCAATCCAGAACTCAAAAAAGTCGCCCAAGATGTAGAGCGCTTGGCTGTGTCTTGCAGTATCAGTCAGATAATCTAAAAACAGCTCGATTAATTTGGGTTGCTCTGGGCTTAGGTGTAAATCAGAGATAAAGAGGGCTTGATACAGAGGTGTTGTCATTGGGTTTAAAATTGCCTTTGAAATTAAATGTCTGTGAACTATCTATGAACTATTTGGCTATTTTACGTTATAATGGCCGTTTCGCGATAGCGATACTCAATTTTGGTCGAGATAATTTAAGAATACAAGGTGATAGTGGTATCCACATGAAGACACGCTTTGCTCCTAGCCCAACGGGTTTAATGCACTTAGGGAATGTTCGTACGGCGTTATTTAGCGCGTTGTTAGCTCACAGTGAGAGTGAGGGTCGATTTGTTTTGCGGATAGAAGATACCGACGAAGAGCGTTCCGAGCTGCAATATGTTGATGCAGTACAAGAAGATTTACAATGGTTAGGCATTCAGTGGGAAGAAGGACCTGAGGTTAATGGTGAGTATGGGCCGTATTTTCAGTCGGAGCGTCATGATCTTTATAATGGTTATTATCAACAATTAATTGATAAAAAATTGGCTTATCCGTGTTTTTGCTCTGAAAGCAAGTTGGAGATGGTCAGAAAAGCCCAGCGTGCCGCAGGACAACCACCACGTTACCCCGGGACTTGTCGTAGTTTGAGTGCTGAAGAAGTTGCAGCAAAATTTGCCGAAGGCCAAAAAGCCTCTTTGCGTTTTAGTCTGCCGCGAGGTGAGACTATTGACTTTACCGATGCTGTAAAGGGCTTACAGCGCTTTAACAGTGATGATATTGGTGATTTTATTATCCGCCGTTCTAATGGCACTCCGTCGTTCATGTTTTGTAATGCCATCGATGATTCGCTCATGAAAGTCACGCATGTTTTGCGTGGAGAAGATCACTTAACCAATTCACCGCGTCAGCTGATGATTTTAAAGGCGTTGGGCTTGCCTGAGCTGACTTATGGTCATATTTCAATGATTACCAGCAAAGAGGGTAATAAATTATCGAAGCGCGAAGGTAGTTTTAGTATTCGTGATTTGCGTGAAGATGGTTATTTGCCTGAAGCTGTTGTGAATTATATGGCTCGTTTGGGGCATTATTTTGGTGATTTAGGTTTCTCGAGCATTAATGAACTCGCTAAAAATTTCAAAATAGCGTCATTGTCTAAATCTGCGGCGCGTTATGATGAAGAGCAGTTAAAGTATTGGCAAAAAGAAGCCGTATTACACATTGATGCTGAGACACTATGGCAGTGGATGGGCCAAGAGGTGCATGATCGAGTACCCGCCTCTCAAAAGCAGCTTTTTATTGATACTGTGCGCCCAAATATTGTGTTTCCTAAAGATGCTCTAGAATTAGTCCAGATGTTGTTTCAGGGGGTGAGTCTTGAAGAAACTGAAAAAAATGTGTTAGCTGAAGCAGGAATCGATTTTTTCAAAGCCGCTGTAAGTTGTGCAGAGGCTGGCGATGGCACTTGGAAAAATCTAACCTCAGGAATTAAAGAACAAACAGGCGTAAAAGGTAAGAAACTATTCCAGCCGTTACGGGTGGCCTTAACCGGACAGTGGCATGGACCAGAGTTAGGTCCTGTGGTGAGTTTATTAGGAAAAGAGCAGCTGATTAGCCGCTTGATGGATGCAGTCAAATTAATTGAAGGAGCTTGATGTATGTTGCAAGTCTATAACAGTTTAACGCGCAAAAAAGAAGAGTTTAAGCCAATTGCTGCAGGTAAGGTTGGCATGTATGTGTGTGGTATGACTGTTTATGACTATTGTCACGTCGGGCATGCACGGACCTTTTTGGCCTTTGATGTCATTACCCGTTACTTGCGAGCAAAAGGTTATGAGCTGACTTATGTGCGTAATATCACCGATGTTGATGATAAAATTATCAAGCGTGCTAATGACAATGGTGAAGATGCTATTGCCTTAGCTGATCGTTTTGTTGCCGCCATGCATGAGGATTTTGCTTGTTTGGGCATGTTGCCGCCCGACCAAGAACCACGGGCGACGCAAACGATTATTCAGATGCAAGAACTCATTAAAGAGCTTATCAATAAAGATATGGCCTATGCGGCAGATAATGGCGATGTCTATTATCGCGTTGAAAAATTCGCTGAATATGGCAAGTTATCGAATCAGTCGATTGATGATTTGCGCTGTGGTGCCCGCATTGAGGTCGGTGAGCAAAAAGAAAATCCACTGGATTTTGTCCTTTGGAAAGCAGCAAAGTCGGGTGAACCTTTTTGGGAGTCGCCTTGGGGGCAGGGTCGTCCAGGCTGGCATATTGAGTGTTCAGCCATGTCACGTGAAGCACTTGGCGCTAATTTTGATATTCACGGCGGCGGTGGTGATTTAAGCTTTCCGCATCATGAAAATGAGATCGCTCAATCTGAAGTGGCCAATGATCGGCCTTATGCGAACTGCTGGATGCATACGGGTATGCTTCAGATCAATAAGGAAAAAATGTCTAAGTCTTTGGGCAACTTTTTTTACCATACGCGATGTATTAAAAGAAGTTGATGCTGAAACCTTGCGTTATTTTTTACTATCTTCTCACTATCGCAGCGTATTAAATTACTCTAAAGAGACTGTCTCAGGTGCGCGTAGTGCGCTGAGCCGAATCTATACCGCATTAAAAGATATGCCAGAAAACACTCAAGCATTAACAGGAACTAGCTTTGAAGCGCGTTTTTTCGAGGCGATGGATGATGATTTTAATGTGCCTGAAGCGCTGGCTGTTTTGTTTGAGCTAGTGCGTGAGGTGAATCGCTTACGTGAAGACTCGATGGAAAAAGCCGCGCCTTATGCTAGCTTATTAAAGCAGCTCGCGGGTATTTTAGGCATCGCTCAAAAAAATCCAGAAGAGTTTTTAAAATGGGGGGGAGTGCGGCAGCCAGGTTGATGCTCAGGCGATTGAAGCGCTGATTGCCAAGCGCAATCAGGCACGTGATGAACGTAATTGGGCTGAGGCGGATCGGGTGCGAGATGAATTGCTAGAGCAGGGGATTGTATTAGAAGACAATGCAGCAGGAACAAGCTGGAAGAAAAAATAATAAATAATACAGGGGCTGACACTTAATAAAGTTCTTTGAGCAACTTTTTGAGGTCAGCCAGTTAGCTCTTTTGATGACCCCGTATTAAATCGTCATTCAGATTTTTTCATGTTGATCTTAACCCAAAAAAAAGGAGGTTTAAATACACTCTCTAGCTCTCACACAAGACCTTTTACAATATTGCTTAGTGCGGTATTCCCTTTACATTTCTTAACCCCCTCTTGAAGCTCACTTTGCAGAGTTATGCACACGCGCTTGTTACACTTGTCTTGGGCTTTATCTTTTATTGAAGGCATATGGATGGAGCGGCGATTGATTTATTTAATTTATTGATAGTTAAGGAATTATCTTTGCTGCGTAAAAAATTTACTCTAGTTTTGGTGATGATCTGCTTATTAGGGGTTGTTTTTAGCTTGTTTGCAGTTTCAAAAAAATTAAACCCTCCTTTGCAAAAAAATGAATCTGGCGATTACAGTGCATGAGGCAGTGGTTCGTTCTACGAGTTATCAACCTGCGATTCAAACTGTGGGGACGCTAAAAGCACAGCAAGGAGTGACATTAAAGACGCAGGTGGCCGGAGAGGTCACAAATGTAGCCTTTAAAGCGGGTGATAATGTCAGTCAGGGGCAGTTATTGCTAAGTTTAGATTCAACGAATGAAAAAGGGCAGCTGGATAAAGCGCAGGCAGATTATAACCTAAGCGTGTTGACGTATCAGCGCGATCAATCTTTATACAAGAAAAATGCGATATCACAGCAAGACCTAGACCAGGCAGAGTTTACCGTAAAAGCCAATTTAGGTTTATTAGAGCAGGCGCAATCTGCCTACAGCAAAACACAAATCAAAGCGCCTTTTAGTGGTAAAATAGGTATTAGCGATACCACTTCAGGTAGCTATTTAAGTGCGGGCGATACAGTGGTGAGTTTGCAGAATTTAGACCATCTGTGGGTTGATTTTAGTGTGCCTTCACAAGATGTATTGCAGGCTAAGCTGGGTGAAGTGATAGAAGTTAGCACACAAACTGTCCCTGTTCAGCATGTGAGTGGCAAGGTGGTTGCTGTAGAGCCTCAGATTAATTCAGAAACGGGCACGTTAACATTGCGAGCAGAAGTTGATAACTCTAATCATTTGTTATTACCTGGACAACTTGTCAGTGTGAAGTTACATACGAGCGAGCCTAAGCAATTGTTACAAATTCCAGAAACTGCGGTGCAATATGACTCAACAGGAGCGTATGTTTATACGATCAATAACCAAAGTCAGGCGATACAAACGGCAGTTTCACTTGGGTCAAATACGGATGACCAAATTATCGTAAAATCAGGTTTGAGTTTAGGTCAGAAAATTATTTTAAATAATGTGAATCTGCATAATGGTGCAAAAGTTAAAGTCACCCAAAGTTAAAGGATAACACCATGCAATTTACTGATCTTTTTATCAAACGCCCTGTGCTCGCTTGTGTACTAAGCCTGGTGATTTTTTTAACCGGGTTAATTGCTTATAATAAACTCACAGTGCGTCAGTACCCAGAAGTCAGCTCAAATGTGGTGACTATTAATACAAGCTATTCAGGCGCAAGTGCAAGTCTTGTTGAAGCCTTTGTGACAACGCCTTTAGAGCAGGCTTTGCAAGGCATTAGTGGAGTTGATTATGTCAGTTCAACCAGCTCAGCAGGAAGTAGCCGAATTACGGTGAATTTAAATTTAAATGCTGATCTGAATAAAGCCTTGATAGAAATTAATAATGATTTAACGCCAGTATTAAAAAAATTACCTTCTGGGGTAGATACGCCGGTGATTAAGGAAGGCGATTCTAATTCTACACCAATGATGGTGATTAGCTTTTCCAGTGATAAACTCACGCCTGAGGCGATTAATGATTATTTACAACGTGTTGTGCAGCCACAGTTGGCGAACTTATCGGGGGTGGCGCAAGCGAATATTTTAGGTCCAAGAACCTATGCAATGCGCTTATGGTTAGATCCTGCAAAGATGGCAGCGCTCGGTGTGACAACGCAAGATGTTAGCACGGCTTTGGATGATAATGATTTATTTGCACAAGCAGGTAGCATTACGACTAATAGTCAAGTGATTAATATTAATATCGATTCAAGTTTAAATTCAGCCGCGCAGTTTAATAACCTAGTGATCAAAAATAATGGTGATCAATATGTGCGTTTTAGTGAGATTGGTCATGCCCAATTAGGGGCTGAAACGAAGACGTCGTCGCTTTATGTTAATGGTAAGCCGGCTGTTGGAGTCTCGATTATTGCAAAAAGTGAAGCGAATCCACTTGCGGTTGCAAAAACGGTGAAAAGTGAGATTGCTGAGATTCAAAAGCAGCTTCCACAAGGGTTATCTGCACGGATCGCTCGGGATACCTCATCTTATATTCAAGATTCACTGACAGAAGTGAGTCATACGGTGATGATTGCGGTGGCGATTGTCATTGCGGTGATCTTGCTTTTTATTGGCTCTTTTCGGGCATTAATGATTCCAATTGTGACGATTCCAGTTTCTTTAGTCGGTACTTTTGCATTGATGTATACGCTTGGCTACAGCATTAATGTGTTAACTTTGCTGGCGTTTGTTTTGGCCATTGGTTTGGTGGTCGATGATGCTATTGTGGTTCTTGAAAATGTTCATCGATATATAGAACAAGGTTTAACGCCATTTGAAGCAGCGATTAAAGGGGCGCGTGAAATTCGCTTTGCCATTATTGCGATGACGCTAACGCTCGCGGCTGTGTACGCGCCCATTGGTTTTAGCACGGGAATTACCGGGTCATTGTTTCGAGAGTTTGCTTTTAGTTTAGCTGCGAGCGTGATTTTATCGGGTATTGTTGCTTTGACGTTATCACCGATGATGTGTGCAAAAATGATGAGGCCACATCAACAGGCGCGTTGGCAGCTTAAAATAGAAGAATTTCTAACAAAATTACGTGATCGATATAGTTTATTATTAGATAAAGCATTTAATAAAAAAACTAAATGTTTTATGCTGGCAGGAACCGTTATTTTATGTGGGGGGTTATATTTTATTCCTTTGGCTAAAAATAGTACGCTTGCACCAAAGGAAGACCAAAATACGGTGATCGGTATTGTACAAGGTTCTATGGCGGCGAGTGTGGCGAGCACAGAAAAATACACAGCGAAATTGCGTGAGCTTGCTAGTAAAGTCGCTGGTGTAACTAATGTGACGGTGATTAATGGCTTTGGTGGTAATCAGAGTAACGGCATGTTGATGATTCAGCTGACCAGCAAAGATCAGCGTAAGTTAGGTGCAGAGCAGATTGCACGAAAATTAAATCAAGAGGCTGCAAGCATTCCTGGGGCAAAAACCATGTTTGTTTTGCCGCCGAGTTTACCAACTTCTCACGATAACTATGATATAGAGTTCGTTATTAAAACCAATGGGGATTATAATGGCCTTGAAACTAGCGTGAATAAAATGTTGCAAGCGATTCATCAAAACTCTGGCTTTGGTCGGGTAATGACAGATTTACAGTTTAATAAACCTGAATACAGCGTGACGATTCAGCGTGATATGGCGACGCGTTTAGGTGTTTCTGTCAGTGATATTGCAACTGTCTTGACCAATGCATTGGCAGAACCACAAACTAGCGAGTTTGTAAATAATGGTTTGACTTATTATGTGATCCCGCAAGTAACAGCCTCTTACCAGACTTCAATAGCAAATTTAAATCAGTTATATGTAACCGCTGAAAATGGCAGTAAAGTGCCATTGCGTGATTTAATTCAAGTAAAAATGACGATCAGCCCCTCCAGCCTAAATCACTTTCAGAGCCAACGTTCGGTGACGATCCAAGCAACATTGAGTCATGGTTATAGTACACAGCAAGCGTTGGATTTTCTCGATGCAACGGCTAAAAAATGATTTAACCTCACAGATGTCTTATACAACCTCGGGGAGTACACGCCAATATTTAGAAGAAGGTAGTTCCGTTTACTTTATTTTTATTGCGGCATTGGTGTTTATTTATCTAAGCCTAAGTGCTCAATTTGAAAGTTTTATTGACCCTTTGATTATTTTAATCAGTGTACCTTTTTCGATTGCAGGGGCTTTAGGGACATTGTTTTTGATTGGTGGTAGTTTAAATATTTATACAGAAATCGGCCTGGTGACTTTAATTGGCCTGATTTCCAAGCATGGTATCTTAATTGTTGAATTTGCTAACCAAGCGCGAAAGTCGGGTAAAAACCTATTAGATGCAGTTAAACAATCGGCAAGAGTGCGTTTTCGTCCAATCTTGATGACAACAGCGGCCATGGTATTAGGCGCTGTGCCGTTAGTTCTTGCCAGCGGTGCAGGGTCTGAGGCGCGTTATCAGTTGGGTTGGGTGATTATTGGCGGGATGAGCATCGGGACGATGATGACCTTATTTGTTTTGCCTATTATGTATTATTTTATTAATCGGCTTAAAGTGTTATTAAAAGGAAAAATACCGACTGTGTTTTTTAAAAAAAATAAACCTCAACACTGACCCATAACAATTTTAGCTCGGCGGTTGTAGTGGCACAGCAACTTTGCATTCTTTAATTAAAATAAGTTGTTCGGGTTTAGAGTAGGTTTTGACTTTTATTGTGATAAAGCCTAGATTGTGGCGCGTGGGTGATAAATATTTATTCTTAATTGTTGCTTTTGCCCAAATTTCATCATCAGGCTTAAGTGGGGCCAGCCAGCGGACTTTGTCTATGCCAGAGCCAAGCAGTGGCGTACCAGCAAAAATATCACAATCGACTACAAGGCGGGTGGCAAGTGCGATGGTGTGATAGCCGCTGGCGATGATGCCGTCAAAATACTCAGGAGCACTATCATCTGTTAAATGCATCGGCTGTGGGTCAAATTCCTGGGCAAACTTTATAATTTCTTCACGAGTAACTTGTCTAGAATCTGTAATAAATTCGTCGCCAATATCAATATCGTTATAGTATTTTTTAAATTTTCCCATAATGTCGCACTATCACTTTTTATTCATGTAGAGATTGCAGTCATACATAATTAACAAATACTAGCAGTAGGTTAAGCTTTGTTGGTTAAAGTAATATTAAAATTTAAAGGCCATTTGGGTTTGTTTAACTATTTGTTTATAAGCTATTTTTTACTGGCAGGAGGGTTTTGTACTAAAACTAATAGTAAGAAGAGTGATAATCATTTTGCAGTGATTTGATAGAAAGTGATGTCAAATTGTTTAAGAATAGCTCTTTGTTGATAACGCTTATCATTTGTATTATCATTAGTGGTAGAACATAGAAGGAGTATTTATGTACGTTTGTATATGTAATCGAGTGACAGATAAGCAGATTTATCAAGCCGTAGAAGATGGCCAGGTGAGTTCGATGCGTGAGCTGTGTAAAGGCTATGGAGTGGCTATGCAGTGTGGTCGTTGTGGCTCTTGTGCAAAAGAAGTATTAAAGGGCGCTTTAAGCGAGCAATGCGGCGGTAACTTATCTGCTGCGGGTTAATTTGGTTTTAACCATTCCTTGAAAAATATCAATGAAACTCTTGGCAAAAGAGTGCCTTTGCGGTATGGTCCACCTAAATTAGAACTAAATATAGGGCTGGCCGATGAAAGGTGATGCAAAAGTCATTGAGCACCTCAATGCAATCTTAAAAAATGAACTTACTGTTATTAATCAATATTTTCTACATGCTCGTATGTTGAAAGACTGGGGTTTAACGAAGCTTGGTGAGAAAGAGTACCAAGAATCTCTAGAGGAAATGCGCCATGCTGATGCCTTGATTGAGCGTATTTTATTTTTAGAGGGCTTACCAAATTTACAAGATTTGGGTAAGTTGTATATCGGTGAAAATGTTGAAGAAATTCTAAAATGTGATCGCAAAATGGAACTTATCGCAATTCCTATGTTACGCGATGCGATTAAGTGTTGTGAGGAGAAAGCGGATTACGTTTCTCGTGATTTGTTATTGAAGATTTTAAGTGATGAAGAAGATCACTTAGACTTCTTGGATACTGAGCTTGGTCTGATTGATCGCCTGGGTATTGAGAATTACCAACAGTCTCAGATGGGCTAGTTGATACTATAACCTGTTAGTTTATCTTTTCTTCGAGAGTGAGCGAGATTGCAAAATGATCGCTTGCTCCATCTTCGTTAAATTCTTTAAGGTTCGAACGCATAAAAGCCTGTGGTCGCTCTAATTCGTTTTGATGCTGTTTTTCTAAGAAAAGCATCGATGCTTGCCAGGTTGAGCTTGTTGTAAACTCTTTTGAAATAAAAGCAAAATCTAAGCTGATGGGCGTGGTGCCGGTTGGGTGGTGATGAAAATAAGTTGGCTCTGCAGGCAAGTTAAATAAGGGATGAAGCTCACTTTCTGTGATTAGGTCATTGAATAGGTTATCGCTAGGCTGGGTATTGAAGTCACCTAAGATGAGTGCGGGCGCTGTGCAGTGTTCTAATGCATCTTTTAGACAGTGAGCCGCTTTTAAGCGGTCAGCCGGGTTGTTGCGTTTAGACGGCCAATGATTAATAAGTAAATGAATGCGCTGGCCTTGCTCGGTTTGCAGTTGAATATTTAAGATATCGCGTGTTTTCTTGCTGGCAGGAACAAATAAGCTTTCTTGTTGCGCTATGGTGAAGAGGTTTGGGCGATAGAGTAGGCCGACATGCATACGTCTAGGGTCTGAGGTGCTCGCGAGATGGCCATGATAGTGTAAGTCAAGCTTGGCAAGCTGCTTGATCAGGTCATGCAGAGCAGCTTCTGAGTCGATCTCACCAATGGCGAGAAGATCAGGGCCATCATGTTGATGGAATTGGCGGATGGTTTGAGCTAGGTTATCAAGCTTTTGCTGATAACGTTCTTCTGTCCAATGCTTTAATGTTTTTTTATGACGCTTTTTAAGCTTACTGGAACGTTTGGCAGTATTGGGTAAAAGCAGATTTTCTAAGTTCCACCAGCTGACCTTGTAGTTCATAGATACTCCTGATTCAGTCCAGAGCCAAGCTTAGCATATCTTTACAAATGAAGGTGGATTTTTTGCTTTTGGCATGAAAAAATGCGTGTTAACATGGATGGCTTGCTTAGAGGAGGGTATCAAAGATGACATTAGAGAATACAACGATCAAACGATCGCAATGGCGTCGTTATATTGCTTGGATGATGGCGTGTATTTTTGGTATTTACCAGTTTTCCTTGCAAAGTGTCGGTGGCTTGATGACCCATGAGTTGATGAAAGGCTTTGACTTGAATTCAGTCAGTTTAAGCTATGTGCTCTCATCCTTTTTTTATGTCTTTTTAATTATGCAGATTCCTGCTGGCTTAGTTCTTGATCGCTATGCAAAGCGTTATGTTTTGCCAACGGCCGCTGCCTTGTGTGCGATCGGCAGTTTTATTTTTGCCAGTGCCGATCATTTATCTTGGTTAATTATTGGCCGTATGTGTACGGGGGCGGGAGGTGCCTTTGGTTTTATTGGCATTTTAAGTGCTGCACGTAGTTACTTCCCGTTAAAATTATTTGCTGTGATCGTTGGTATTTCCGAGTGTATTGGCTTTTTAGGGACTGCTTTGGGCGAGCATACGTTTGCTGTTTTATTGCAAGATTTTGGTTGGCGTGGAGCGATGTATGCGGTGGGTGTTATCGGAGCCGTGATTACTGTTGGTTTATGGGTTGCTTTACACCCCAAAGTTGCTCCTAAACATGATTATAGCCCACCTGTGAAAGGTGAGCCGGTTTGGGCGCATCTGCAGGTGATTGTGCGTGAGCCTCGCCAGTGGCTTGCGGGTATTATCAGTTTTTGTTTGTTTGCTATTGTCTCTGTATTTGCAGCGCTGTGGGGCGCACCGGCCTTGGCGAGTATTTATGCATTGAATATTGGTGATGCAGCGTTAACGGTTTCGGCAATTTTTATTGGCATTGCAATAGGTGCGTCGGTGATGGGTGGCGTCGCTCATTCACCGCGTTTGCAACCACCGGCGATGATGATCGGCAGTTTTATTGCTGCCATATTAATGGCAGTGATTATTTTTTATCCGCATTTAAGTTTTGGTTTATTGCTTTTGTTATTGGTCTTGACCGGTATTGCCGCTAGCGGTTATGTGATTTGTTTTGCCTTTTCAGGCCAGATTGCTGCTGCCGGTGCAGGTGGGGCGAGTGTGGGCTTTGTCAATATGATTACCATGAGTGCTGCACTGATTATGCAGCCGTTGATGGGGTGGTTGATTGGTTGGCATGGTCCGATGAAAATCATTGACGGTTCGCCAGTTTATAATGTTGTAGACTATCAGCGGGGGGGGTGGTGATTGTTGCTTTGTTTGTCATTGCATTTTTTGCCAGCTGGGTACTGCAGATTATTTCAGCGCGTAAGCAGGCGAGTTCTGTGGCATCAATGCGTGCAATAAGCTAGTTTATTTACATTAAAGAGAGAAGCTGCTCGGTGAGCAGCAGCGCTATAGAAGAGAAAAGAAGATAAGCGCAAGTTTACTTTAGTATTTCAATTGGCTTTTCTGCTTTGATTTTTGTTGCTTCTAGCATGTCTTTATCTACTTCCCCTGTAAGCTTAATTTTGGTGGCTGGTGTAATGTCTTGGCTGGGGAAATAACGGGATTTGATTTTTACGGTAATTTCACCTGTGGCATCTTTAAAAGTATATTTATCATCACCGACTTGTTTGATAATATGTCCAGTTAGAGTGACGTGCGTATCATCTTTGGCATGTTCTTTAACGGCTTTTATCGTATTGAATTCGTAACTGCTGGGGCCAACAAAACCAGCGAAGCTTGCTGTTGACAGGCCTAGGCTTAAGGCGGCGGCGATGAGTGTTTTTTTCATATTTTTCTCCGTTTTTTTTAGTGCTTTTCTGATGATAAATCGCTTGAGCTCGCTATGTTGCTGTTGCTCGCTAATTAGATCGGCTAGCTTTTGATTAAAATGATGTTGTTGTTGTTGCAGATCTGCGAGGTCAGAGTCTTGCTGATTTTGGTGGTTTTGGATAATAGTTATTAACTGCTCTGTTTGTGCTTTAATATTTTTGGATAAGTTGTTTTCTGTTTTTTCTTTGGTTAATAATTGCTGTGTATGATGAAGGTCTGCTGTTAGCTCGTCGATGTTGATTTTATGATTTTTTAAATTATTTTTTAATTGATTTATTTTAATTTCATTGTTCTTTTCTATCTGGTTGCAGTGTGAAAAATATTGTTGCTGCAATTTTTGTTGATTATTTTTAAAAAGTTCTTTTTCCTCGTTAAGCTGAGAGGTGAGCTCCTCGATGCGGTTTTGATATTGGGTGAGGCTTGTTTGATGAAGCTGCTGTAAAGCATGCAATTGTTCAGTTTTAAGCTGTTGGTCAGCTTGTAGGGCTTGATGGCGGGTTTCAAGCTCATTATGATTTTCTAGTAATTGTTCGTGTTTTATGGTGAGTTGCTGGTATTCTTGTTGCGTCGCATCTAGGTTGAGCTCTACATCGTTGAGTATTTGTTGTAAATTACGTATTTCTGCCTGACTAGTTTCTTTAATTTGAGCAATTTCTTCGTCAGCTTCTTGACGCATTTTTTGCCAAACGCTTTCAACAGCACGGCTTACTGGATCTGAGTAGCTATTTGTTAACTGATCGCTATTTTCTATATGATGTTGGGCTTTATAGTCATTAAAGTGGCGACTAATTGTGGTTAAACTGCCACGCCCTAACGTTTCGCGAATACGAGCAATCGTTGGACTTTCACCTTGCTTTAATATGGAGTCCACTGCTTCACAGACCTCTTCAAAGCTTATCCCGTGTCGTGCCATGGTATTACCTTTATTATTATCTTATCCACGTATTAGAACATGGCTGTTAGAGGCAAACAAGCATTCGTCGTGTATTTTAGGTGGTTAAGCTATCTCGGTTTGGTAGGGAATCGCTGGACCAATGGGCTCTGCAGACTCCCAACTGAAAGTAAATTCGGCAGCAATGATTTCCCATTTAACCCAACCGGTGATTTTGTATTCACTAGACCAGTAGTAACCCATAATGAGAAATCGAGTAAAATTTTTTTAGGTGTTCGCATTTAGTGATACTGACAAGATCTTTGATTGGAATATCAAATTCTGGTTTTAATAGGATATTTGGATGTTTTTTTAGTGTTTCTTCTGGAATATAGACATTAACACTGGCATCTGACTTTATTGCTTTTGAAAAGTTCAGAGTGCAATTATTTAAGCAAAGCTTTCTATTTGAAGTGTTCTCTGCATGGTCTTCTTGCATGTAGACTTTTTCAAGGTGCAATGCTATTTCGCCTTTTTTAAGACTGAGGTCATCTATTCTTGTGCCATGAAAACTCAGGTGCTCAAAATCCTGGCTTATTTTGTGGTTTTT
>NZ_MDTU01000001.1:704369-731583 GCF_001720395.1 Piscirickettsia litoralis | reverse complement strand
AAAGATTTTTTTGTGATATTTTTTAAATTAATTGCTTTTTTATTTTAATGATTTGATTTTAATAATTTTATTGACATGAGTTATTCTGTTTTAAAGTTTAATTTGTGTTTTAGAACTTTTTTATTCTGATAGAGTCAAATGGCTATGAGGGGGCTGTACTCTTTAATGATGACAAGGTATTCTAGTGAAAACAGTAATTTTGATTGAAAGTGATAGAGATGATGCCAATGTCTTTCAAGAAGTGTTTGACCAGTCAAGAACAATAGACTGTAAGCTTTTGGTTGAAGATAACGCAGAAGAGACTTTTCAATTGCTAAGCAATGGTGTTATTGAGGTTGATTTGATTGTTCTGGATATGAGCCAGTGGAAGATCAATAGCCACTCTTTATTGAGAAAAATTAAAGGCGATCTCCAGGAAAGGTGCCCTTATGTGCTTGTTATGGGGGAATCAATTGCTGAATTCAGTGTTGAAAAGGCACATCATGAGGGTGCAGATTGTTATCTAGTTAAGCCTGATAGCATTGCTAAATATAAAGAATTAATGTGTCATTTGGAAAATTGTCTGGTTGAAAAAAAGGAAGTCCCAGGCTATTTAAATTTAATTAATTAATTAAATTATTAATATAGATGTAAATATATTATAATTTTTTGATTGTTTGGTTGGGTTGTTTTTTATAATTATATTAATGCAATTGATCATTTCTTTGGCTGGTCTGGAAAGTTCACGTTTTTTATGAGAGATACAGGCCAGGTCGGCATAGAATCTTTTTTTCATAAAAGGAATTTCACGCAACTTATCATCGATTAAGTGTTTTGGAAAAATACTCCAGCCAATTTCAGCTTCCACCATTTTTCTGATGGTTTCGAGCATATTAATATTAGAAATAATTTTAGAATTTATACTGTAATATTTGCGAATATCCTCAAGGATATCATGATAAATATTAAGTTTTTCGGGTGAGATTAGGGGGATATTAGAAAGCCTGGATATGATGTCATTTTTTCTTTTAAAAAAGGGGTGACTGGCGCTTAGAACAACACGCATATCATTTTTCCATACTTTTCTGACGGCAATATCCATAGGAATTTCTCGCGGCAGTGATGTGAAGCCCAGCTCAACTTGGTGGTTTTCAACTAAATCAATCACTTCATTTGAAGTGCGAAAAACAAAATTATAGTCAACCTCAGGAAATTGATCTTTATATGTCTTGAGTAAGCTAGGAAGTCGATGAGTTGCAATATGGTTATTACAGCCAATGATTAAAGTTCCCCGTACTCTGTCGCTAAAGCTAGCTATTTTATGATTAGCATCTTGCCACTCAGCATAGATAGCGCGCGCATGTGGCAAAAATGCACATCCTGCATCTGTAAGTACAACCCGGTGGCCAATGCGTTCGAAAAGTTTAGTATTAAATTGATTTTCCAGGTTGGCAATGCGTTTAGTGACAGCAGGCTGAGTTAAGTGCATGCTTTCACTTGCTTTTGTGAAAGAATTCGCTTCGACAACCGCTAAGAAGGCTAGGATATTTTTCATTATGAATTCCAAAAATTTATAGATTTTATAAATATAATTCATTTGAGTTATTCGTGTCAAAGGCTTAAATTATCAACATAAAGCAGGTTTCAGTCTGTATTAAAAAATAAACTAGTTTTTTTATGGCAACTTTGTTTAGGTTGGTTTATGATTTTTCTAATTTATATTATTGTAGGCATTTTTACCGGGATATTATCAGGCTGGGTGGGTGCAGGCGGAGGAATTATTATTGTTCCAGTGATGCTTGAGTTAACGACTGGGCAAGGAATAAGTTCTGAACTTGGTATGCATTTGGCCGTGACAACCTCACTCGGTTTTATTATGGTTAATTCGTTGTATACAACATTTCACCATCATCGCAGTAAAAATCTGGTGATCCCTTTATTTAAGCGTATTGCTATTTTTGCCATTATCGGGGCACTTGTTGGAGGGCAGCTTGATAAGGTGATCCCCACTTTTTGGATAAAAATTCTTTTTACCGTGACAATTATTGGTGTGTTTATTCAAAGTTTTTTAAATCGTACCGGGTCATTGAATCAGCAACCTGTGTATCCAGGAGGTTTATCTCGTGCAACGATGGGGGTGAGTGTGGGTGTTCTTGCATCACTTGTTGGGGTTGGCGGTTCAGCGATTACTAACCCTTATATGCTTCATCATCACTACCCGATGAAAAAAAGCGCAGCGATGTCGACCGCCCTTGCATTTCCGATGGGCTTATTTGCGATTGCTAGTCTGCTTGTTAGCAGTGTCGGTTTGTCAGGCTTGCCAGCAGGAAGCTTAGGTTATTTATACTTGCCTGCATTTGTCGGTTTGTTGGTTGGGTCTTTCATTGGCTCACCTTTGGGGGTGATGATTGTAAAGCGTGTGCCAGAAAAAGCATCTGTTTGGTTATTTCGAGTGGTATTACTGGCTGTGATTATGCAGATGCTCGTTTAAATTTAAGCTTAGGTGGATTGGTGAGTTTGCAATCGTTCTAGCCAAGTATGAAACTCAAAGCGTTCGAATAGTTCAATGAGTTTATGAATATCTGCCTTTTTGCGCTTTAGATCATTGAGTGAGTAAGGCAGCTCTAAGTCACAGTGGATAGTCACTAATTGGTGGCTTAGAGTGAGTTGATCCAAGTTATTGCGCAAATTTTCACCGACTTTGCCTTTAATATTGCCAGCATGCTGAATCAGCGTTGCTAAATCTTTATGTTCATTGAGCCAGCGTTGAGCGGTTTTAGGGCCTACTTTATCGATCCCTGGAACATCATCGACTTTATCACCGATTAGGGCAAGATAGTCAGGGATTTGTTCAGGACCTAAGCCAAAACGTTCTCGAACACCGTCTGGTGTCATCAAAGTGCCTTTCATGGTATCGAGCAGTGAGACATAGGGGGTGATGAGTTGAGCCATATCCTTATCACTACTAGCAATCAAGGTGGCGCGTTGCTCTTTATCGGCTTGTGTTGCTAAGGTACCGATAATATCGTCGGCTTCTATGCCTGGTACTGTTAAGCAGGGAATACCGAGCGCGTCGATACATTGACGAATCAGTGGAATCTGGACTTTAAGCGCTTCAGGCATTGGTGGGCGGCTGGATTTATAGTTTGGGTAAATTTTATGGCGCAGGGTTTTGCCCGCAGGGTCAAGGACAATTAATATTTGCTTAGGCTTATACGTTTTAAGCAGCTTACGCAGCAAAGAGACGGTGCCGTAAATAGCTGCTGTTGGCTCGCCCGCATGATTATGTCGGGCGGGCATGCCATGAAAAGCGCGGTAAATAAATGAAGAGCCATCAACGAGTAATAATGGGCTTTGATCTTGCTTGCGGGTGATTTGATGGGTTTTGTGCTCATGCTGAGTGGTAATTGCTGCCGCTGCCATACGGTCACAGCGCTCATTGTATAAATTACCATCGTGGCCTTTGACCCAGTGCCATTCGGTGTTTTGTTGGGTTAATAGTTGATCGAGTTGCTGCCATAAATCCTGATTGGCGATGGGCTCGCCAAAGGTATTGCACCAGTTTTGCGTGCGCCATTTCTTTAGCCAAGTCTGAGCGCCTTGCACAAGATACATCGAGTCAGTATAAAGGCGAATTGCACTGGCAGGAGGTGCATACTCAAGCGCTTTAATGGCTGCGGTGATCTCCATGCGGTTGTTTGTTGAGTTGGCAACAAAGCCAGAAAGCTCGATTTCACTGTCTTGATTAAGAAGCAAAGCAGACCAGCCGCCTAAACCGCTGTGAGGTTGGCAGCTGCCATCGGTATAAATGTCGTATTGCATAAAGTTTATAGGTGATAAAGTAGCGTTTAAGCCGGTTGAGTGGCTAAAGATTGGTAGACGGCAGTGATGATGAAATCAGCATATTGTTGGTGAAACTGATCGGTCATCTCGTCTTTGTTAAACCAAGCACCATAGAGGTTAGTGAATAATGATGAGGCGTTAGTAAAGATATAAAATAATAATTGTGAGGGTGAATAATCGTTATAACGCGGGTGGATTTCGCCACTTTTTTGAAATTTAGCAATGCATTCGAGCATGGTGAGCATAACATGACTGGTATCTTCAAATAGGGGCTTTTCATCTTTAAATTCAAGCAATTGCCAAAGAACCATGCGGCCCATATCCGGGTTATGCTTATAAATATTGAAGCGCACCATAATGATGGTTTTGATAAAGTCATGAAAATCGAGTGATTGCAGCTGCGCGCCTGGGTTGTCCTGTGGCATATAGGGTGTGATAAATTCTTTTTTCACTTTGCGCCATAAATCATGTTTGTTTGTGAAGTGATGATAGATTAGGCTTTGATTTACGTTCGCCTGTTTTGCAATCATACTAATCGATGTGCCAGCAAAGCCATGATTGGCAAAGAGGCTCTGTGCGGCCTGTAAGATATTAGATCGCGTCATATCTGCACTGGGGCGTTGTTTTCTTGCTGCTATGGTCATTGATGGTTTCTTAATTGATTGTTCCATTAGTTAACCAATGATACTCGGCTTCATCGGTCACTGGCAAGCTCTTTGTCGTGGTTGTTGTCCCTTGGTATAAAATCTTTTTGCTATTTTTCAGGTATTTTGTTTTCTATTTGTGATTTTTTTGTTAATTTGTATTAACAATATGCCGCATTGATGTGTTTATGATGTGGATGAGAGCGAGATAGTTATTGATTTTATTGTGTCGGTATGATCATTGCAACTTATCTTGCGAAACATAAAGAAAGACTAGAATGTCTATCATTAAAGTTTAGAAGGCTAACATATGGAAATTCTTCTTTATTTTATTGGGTTACTGATATTATCTATTGCTATCAGTGGCGCTATAAAGCCTTATTTAGTGGATGCTCTTATTGATCGGCATGGCATTGGTAAGGCCTATTGGCTCGCCATTGCGGCGAGAATTGTTTTTGGTGTTATTTTTTTGCTTGGTGCAGAGGCGACGCGTTGGCCCAGTTTTTTCTTTGTTATGGGGTGGTTGCTGATTATTATTGCAATAATATTGTATGGTGTTAGGCTTGAGCGATTTAGAAAAATAGTACTTTGGTGGGAGAAAATAAACTCATTTTGGCAACGTGTCTGGTTTGTTATTCTTGGTATATTTAGCCTGTTTGTAATTTTTTCTATTTAATTATTACCTGGTTTTAAGTCATGTGTTGAGAATTGTTATGGTTTACAGGTTACTTATGTTCACGTAGACTTTTTTCTGAAAAAGAAATGTCATTAATACAATAATGTCATATAAATGAGATATTATTTAGTGAATAAAATTAAAGTGACACAATTAAAGTGTGTCACTAGGTATATTTAAATGATTAATAAAAAATTAAGGCTTTTTTATTTTGGTTTTTGGTTTTGATCGTCATCGTGTTACTGGTCGGTCATTACGCTTTAGAGTGGCCTCACCCCATGAAGGCGGGGCAAAAGGCAGCGCAAAAGCAGCGGGTGTCTGTGAAAGCAGTAAATTTTTACTCAGTTCCTAAAACAGTTGAGAGTTATGGAAGGGTGACCTCTTTGCATTCGATTGCATTGAAAGCGCAATCGGATGGCTTGATTGAATCAATCAAATTTGCTGCAGGTCAGTCTGTGAAAAAAGGGGACATTCTCTTTATTTTAAAAACCACTGATACTGGCAATCAATTAAAAAAACTTGCGGCAGAGCTGCAGCTTGCCAAGCAACGCTATTTGCGCCTTAAACGTTTGTCTGAGCTTTCTAAAGATAGTGTTTCTAAAATTGACTTAATTCAAGCACTAACACAATATCAGCAAGCATTGTCACAATATGAAGAGGCACAAACTATTCATGATGCAATTTCACCTGTTAACGGTACAGTGACAGACACCGATCTTTCTGTGGGTGATTTTGTGAGTGCTGGGGATGTGCTTGCACATGTAATTACACAAGATGGCTTACAAATTAAGTATCAATTACCCAGTCGATATGTAAATCAAGTGAAAGTAGGCCAAGCGGTGACGTTTAGTGTTGGCAATCACCATTATCGGGCTATTGTAAATTACGTGGCTCCAGAAATTAGCTTAAATAGTCAAGGGATTACATTGCGTGCAAATTTTGAAAATAGCAATGCAACGCTTCCTTTGTTACATAGTTTTGGTAAAGTTGCCCAAGTGATTAACCCACAATTTAAGGCATTGGCTCTTCCTCAAGCTCTAGTGCAAACAGACGCTCAAGGGTTTTATGTTTATATTTTTAAGAACAACAAAGTCAATAAAACATATTTTTCACCCGGCAGTGTGACAAAGTTAGGTTTGATTATTGTTAACACTGGTTTGAAAAAAGGTGATTTATTAATTACAACGAATCCAGATAAGCTAAGCCCAGGGCAAAAGGTAAGGCTTATGAGTGATAAAGCATCATGATTTTTATTGAAGCATGTATTAAAAATAAGCTGATCGTTTATATTATTGCTTTGGCTATTTGTTTAGCAGGGTTGTTTTGTTTATATATTACGCCTATTGCGCCATTTCCGGCGATGGCAGGACACAATATAAATATTAAATTTAGCTATCCAGGTGCAAATGCGCAAACTGTGCAACAACAAGTAACAACGGAAGTTTCTACACGCTTGCAATCGATTAATAATCTTCAGTATATGCGTGCAAATACTCAGGCAGGAAGCGCAAATATTACTTTAGCATTGAACTCCAATAGCACGGAGCAGTTATTGCAAGTTCAAATGGAAGTGATGCAAGCGATCGCTTCAGCTCACTTGCCAAACTCCGTTCCACAACCTGCTATTAGGCCGAGTGCATCTAATTCAGGTTTAGTTGATTATGTCGTTTCTTCTAACAAGGCAAACTTATTTGAAATTAGTAATTTTATTCATGCCGTACTGTTGCCAAAATTTAACTCGTTACCTCAAGTTCAAGCTGATGCTGATGATTTAGATCCAGTTGTAAAAATTCAATTAAGGCCGGCTGATTTAGTTAAATATCATTTAAACCCAACAAATGTGACACAGACTATTAATCAAAATTATCAATCTAGTCCATTAGGTGATTTATATATTAATAAGCAACAGTATGTTCTAAATATGGAGGATAATTTTAACTCGCTCTACCGTCTGCGCCATTTGATTGTAGGGTATCAACATGCAAATAAGGTACAGGCAAGTGAGCCGCTAGGTTTACCTATTTATTTGCAAGATATTGCAACAGTTAGTTTTGAGCCTCGTAGCACAATAGATCAGCCATTTAGTAGTTTTAATGGGCAGACTGCAGGCGTTTTAGCGCTTCACACGACGCAGTTAGCCGATCCATTTTCAATTTCAAAAATTAGCCATGATTATATCAATAAATTGCAAGGAAATTTACCGAAAGGGGTTAAAGTTACCCCGGTGTTTGATATGGCTAATATCATGCAAACGTCAATTGAGGAGGTAAGTTTTACTATATTAATTGCGAGCATACTCGTGTTGTTAGTCGCCCTTGTTTTTTTCAGGCCGTCTTCGTGTGACAGTGATACCGATTATTACTATTCCCATTTGTCTGCTTGGGGCGATGGTTTTTGTCAGTGCGCTGGGGGTTAGTATTAATTTAATTACGTTGCTGGCTATGGTGATTGCTGTTGGTCTTGTTGTTGATGATGCAATTGTCGTGATTGAAAATATCACTCGCTATATAGAGCAAGGCTATACAAAGCATCAAGCCATACTCTCTGGTACTCAAGATATTTCAATTACTGTCATTGGTATTACTTTAACCTTATTAGCTGTTTATGTTCCCATTGTTTTTTCTGCGGGAGATTTTTCAGCGCTATTAAAACCGTTTGCATTAACGCTTGCCGCTGCTGTGTTTATTTCTGGAATTGTTGCACTAACGCTAACACCGACGATGGCTGCATTGTTCGTTAGTAGTAAAGATCAAAATAGTTATCAAGTTTGGTTTAATAAAGTACTGCATAAAATAATTTCTTTTTATCAAAATATTTTAGGCGTTGTTTTATATTATTATAAAGTTGCGTTATTTATTGTAGTTGTAATGATTGCTTTAGGCGTTTTTTATACTTTGAAATTGCCAAGGACTGTTTTTCCGGCAGATCCAAATGGTGCTGTAGAAATTGTCATGACAGGCAACTCAAAAGATGGTATTGAGTCGCTTAAGCACAAAGTTCTTGTGTTTAAAAAATTCTACAAGAATAAAACAACTGATTATTATATGATTAATATAGCGAAAGATGAGGATAGTGGAATATTAACGGCAAAAGTAAATATTCATTACAAAGATAAATATTTAAAAGAAAACTATAAATTTAGCAATCAAATTAATCAGTTTATTAAAGCGCAGAATATTGATAGTGCATTTGCAACGATGAAAAAATTTAGTAACTGGGGAGGGGGCTATGGTATTAGCTTCTATCTCTATGGCGGGGGCAGTAATGTTACTCAGGTGAACCAAGCGGCAAAGAAAATAACAGCATTAATGGACGCTTCACCGATATTTTCAATAACTAATAATACGATTAATAAACCACAGAAACAGCTTGCATTTCAGTTAAACACTGTTAAAGCGATAAGTTTGGGAATACTCAGGCAAGATATTATACAGATGTTATCGAGCTATTATGGTGGAGGCACGCTAGATAATTACTTTAGTATCGCCGGGTTGAGTGTGCCGATTATTGTTCAGGTGAGTGATTCGAGTTTAAAAGATCCAAAGTCTATTGAGAGTTTACAGATACAAAGCCCATTAACCCATAAATACTATCCATTAACTGAGTTCGTGTCGGTAAAATTAGTTGCTAAACCATTGATGGTATCAACCTTTAATAATCAGCCTAGCGTGAAGATTAATGCAAACATAAGCAAAGGTTACACACTAAAGCAAGCCATTGAGTTTGTTAATCAAGTGACAAGTAAAAATACACCAGATATACAATTGCAGTATGTTGATAAAGCAGATCAGTATTTAAGAGGAAGTAATGAAACAATTTGGATTGCCTTGTTGGGAATTTTAAGTGTTTATTTATTATTAACTGTTTTATTTAGGAATTTAATCGACCCTTTTATTATTATGCTGACTGTCCCTTTTACCGTTATTGGTGGCGCTTTGTCATTATACTTGATTGGTGGGACATTAAACATTTACAGCGTATTGGGGTTAATTACATTAGTCGGTTTAATTACCAAGCACGGTGTGCTTATTGTTCAATTTGCAAATGTTGAATTGGCCAGAGGCAAACACGTTCGAGAAGCTATCTTGTTAGCAACACACCATCGTTTTCGACCCATCATTATGACAACACTCGCGATGGTATTTGGTGCCTTACCTTTATTAGTTAGTGATGGCATGATGTATGTGTCCAGACGAAAACCTGGCGATTACAATTATCGGTGGTTTGGTTGTGGGGACTTTGTTTTCATTATTTATTGTGCCACTGGTTTATACGCTTGTTAAAAAAGCAGAGCATATTGCGTAATCTTGCTCGATTCTAGGGGTTTTCTTCGCTTTAAGCTACAATGGAGCCAATTTTGAATTGAAGTTGGAGTGATTATGTCCCTTTTGACCTTGCGTGAGGTGTGCTTGAGCTATGGTGGCCCCCTATTATTAGATCATGTTGACTTTCAGCTCGGACGGGGGGCAGCGAGTGTGCCTTGTCGGTCGAAATGGTGCGGGTAAGTCAACTTTAATGAAGCTCATTAATGGTGAACATCAAGCCGATCAGGGTGAGTATCTCGTTAAGCAAGGGGTTAGAGTTCAGCGTTTGCAACAAGAGGTCCCTCATGACACAAGCGGCAGTATCTTCGCTGTTGTGGCGGCAGGCTTAGGTGAGCTGGGTCATCACCTGGCGCGCTATGAAGAGTTATTAACGTTAGAAAAGTTTGATAAAGAATTTGAAGAACTGCAGCATGCCATAGAAGAGCAGCAAGGGTGGCAGGCACGTCAACAGATTGACATGATATTATCCCGTTTAGAGCTCAATGGTGAGGGTGATTTTAGAGCGTTGTCTGGAGGCTGGAAACGCCGTGCGCTATTGGCGCAAGCGCTGGTCGGGCAGCCTGATGTATTATTGCTTGATGAGCCGACTAACCATTTGGATATTACGGCGATAGAATGGTTAGAAGAATTTTTGGTCTCTTACTCCGGAACTTTATTGTTTATTACTCACGATCGGTCATTTTTGCAGCGTTTGGCAACACGAATTGTTGAGTTAGATCGCGGTAAGCTGGTGAGCTTTCCAGGGGATTATGCAACTTACTTAAAACGCAAAGAAGAAATGTTGCAAGAAGAAGAGCAGCAAAATGCACTATTCGACAAGCGCTTAGCTCAAGAGGAAGTGTGGATACGGCAAGGAATCAAAGCCCGTCGAACACGTAATGAGGGACGGGTACGTGCACTTGAGAAGATGCGAGTTGAGCGCAGTCAGCGCCGTAGTCGTCAGGGTCAAGCGAAAATCGGAGCAGATAGCGGCGAGCGTTCGGGCAAGCTTGTGGTCGAAGCGCAAAATATTTCATATTGCTATGATAATAAGCCAATTATTGATCAGTTTTCTACAACTATTATGCGTGGTGATAAAATTGGTATTATTGGCCCGAATGGTGCGGGTAAGAGTACCTTATTGGCCATATTACTCGGTCGTTTAGCACCACAGTTGGGTAGCGTTAAGCTCGGTACTAATTTGCAAGTGGCTTATTTTGATCAGTTAAGGCTTGCTTTGGATGAAAATGCAACGGTGTTTGATACAGTTGCTGAGGGCAAAAAACACGGTGATACTCAATGGCAAAGAGCGTCATGTCATGAGCTATTTGCAGGATTTTTTATTTGCGCCTGAGCGTGCGCGTTCGCCGGTGAAGGCGCTATCCGGAGGAGAGCGTAATCGTTTATTGCTTGCCAAATTATTTACTCAGCCTTGTAATGTACTCGTTCTGGACGAGCCGACCAATGACTTAGATATGGAAACCTTAGATCTATTAGAAGAATTATTGGTTAATTATCAGGGAACTTTACTGCTTGTAAGCCATGATCGGGCCTTTTTGAATGATGTGGTGACCAGTACCTTAGTCTTTGAAGGAGAAGGGCGAGTGAATGAGTATATTGGTGGCTATGATGACTGGCTGCGCCAACGTCCCGTAAAGCAAGTGACGATCGCCCTGAAAGAAACGGTAGAAAAAGAGTCTAGCATTAAGGCTAATCGTGGTGAAAAAAAGGCAGTTAAAAAGTTAACCTTTAAAGAAAAGCACGAACTTGAAGCATTACCGGCAAAAATAGAAACGTTAGAAACGGAGCAAGAAGCGTTAAATGCACAACTAACAAGCAGTGACTTTTATCAGCAAGGTGCTGATGTGATTCGTCAAGCAACTGCTCGAATGGAAGAGCTGGAAGAAGAATTACTCGTCTGTTATGAGCGTTGGGAAGAGCTAGATGCGAAAGTAAAATAATTTCCCTATACGCTTTTAAAGCAGTGGGAATAGGCTTTATGATTAAAGTAATAAGAGTGGATAATAATTAAACTAAAGTAAGATTGGAGAAGACATTGAATTCATCAAAAAATTGCTATGAGACATTTGAACATCTCCGTGATGTTTATATTCCTTCTTTGAACGTAAATGTTGCCCAATATCGTCATTTAGGTACGGGTGCCGATCATTACCATATTGATGCGGATAATAGTGAAAATGTATTTTTAGTGAGTTTGCGTACCGTGCCGACAGATTCTACGGGAGTTGCGCATATTTTAGAGCACACGGCCTTGTGTGGCAGTGAAAAATACCCGGTGCGCGACCCGTTTTTTATGATGATTCGCCGTTCGCTGAATACCTTTATGAATGCATTTACCAGCAGTGACTGGACGGCTTACCCTTTTGCGACTCAAAACAAAAAAGACTTTAATAATCTGCTTGATGTGTATTTAGATGCGGTATTTTTCTCGCGTTTAGATCCTCTTGATTTTGCACAAGAAGGCCATCGGCTTGTCTTTTCTGAAGAAGAGAATATAGATTCACCTTTGATGTATAAGGGGGTGGTTTATAACGAAATGAAAGGGGCATTAAGTTCGCCCTCGCAACAGCTTTGGTATGTGTTATCGAGTTATTTATTCCCGACTTCAACCTATCACTATAACAGTGGCGGTGATCCTGAGAGTATTACTGATTTAAGTTATGATGAACTCAAAGCTTTTTATAAAAAGCATTATCACCCAAGTAATGCCGTTTTTATGACCTATGGTGATATTTCAGCTTCAGAGCATCAGCAAAATTTTGAAGAAAAAGTGCTCTCTCGCTTTGAGCGTAGTGATGACTATGTCGAGGTGAAACCTGAAAAGCGTTATCACTCCCCCGTGAATATCACTCGTGCATACCCACTTGATACTCAATCTACGGGTCGTCAAAGTTATCATGTTTTAGGCTGGCTACTGGGTGAAAGTATTAATTTGAAAAGTGCTTTTAAGGCTCATTTATTATCCAGCGTTTTACTGGATAATAGCGCAAGCCCGCTCATGGCTGCTTTAGAACAAACAGATTTAGGTTCAGCGCCTGCACCGATTTGTGGTTTGGAAGATTCTAACCGTGAAATTAGCTTTATGTGTGGGTTGGAGGGGTGTGCACCCGACAGCGCGGAGCAGTTTAAAGCATTAGTTATTAATGTGCTTGAGAATGTGGCTAAAGAGGGTATAAGCCAGGAAAAACTCGAAGCGGCGTTGCATCAATTTGAGCTGAGTCAGCGTGAGATTACCGGTGATGGCTATCCTTATGGTTTAAAATTGATGTTATCGATGCTAACCGCGTCGGTGCATCGTGGTGATGCAGTGGCTGCAATTGATGTGGAGCCGGTATTAGCAGAGCTTCGTGAAGAAATTAAAGATCCAAACTTTATTAAAGAATTGGTCAAAGAAAACCTATTAAATAACCCTCATCAGGTGCTCTTTACTTTAAATCCAGATGAAAAGCTTACTGAGCGTAAAGCCGAAGCTGAAGAAAAATATCTAGCTTCCGTGAAAGAAACGTTATCTGTTGAGGCGAAACAGCAGATGGTTGACCTGGCTGTAAAATTAAAAGCGCGTCAAGAGGCTGAGGATGATGCCAGTATTTTACCTCAAGTGACATTAAAAGATGTGCCTGCTGATATTCCTAAAATTGAAGGTCAAGCGATAGCGCAGGGAAATATCAGCCGAAAATACTACACGCAAGGCACCAATGGCTTAGTTTATCAGCAAATTATTGTTGATTTGCCAAAGCTTAATGATGAAGAGCTAAAAGCGTTGCCACTGTACAGCGCTTGTTTGCCCGAGCTGGGGGCTGGCGAGCTAAGTTATATGGAGGTGCAAGAAGCACAAGCACGTTTTACTGGTGGTTTTAATGCACATACGACTTTAAAGGGTAAAGCGGATGATGAGCAGCAAGTTAAAGGCTATTTTGTCTTGTCGGGTAAGGCGCTTGCTCGTAATTACCAAGATTTTAATGATCTCATGCAAACGTTATTTAACCAGGCTCGTTTTGATGAAACCGATCGCTTACGTGAGTTAGTCTCACAAATTCGTGCCAGTCGTGAGCAATCTATTGTTAGCTCAGGCCATTCCTTTGCGATGGCTGCAGCAAGCTCGGGGATGAGCCCCGTGGCTAAACTACACTATCAGCTTGAAGGTTTGGCAGGGGTTAAGGCATTAAAAGACCTAGATGAAAGCTTAGCTGATGATGCAAAAGTGCACGCGCTAAGTCAGAGCTTAATGTCGATTCATAAAAAAGTTATTGCCAGTGCAAAGCAATTGCTGATGATTGGAGAAGAAAGCAGCCAAGTTTTGGCTGAGTCGATGCAGTGGCAGGGTCAAGCTGAAAGTGACGGGAATCCCATGACTTTTTCACCGGTGAGCGAAAAGGTAAACCTCGCTTGGTTGATGAACACACAGGTCAACTTTTGCTCTCGTGCTTATAAAACAGTACCGATTGGCCATGCAGACGCTCCAGTATTAACGGTGATTGGCGGTATTTTGCGTAATGGCTTTTTGCACCGTGCGGTGCGTGAGCAAGGTGGGGCTTATGGCGGCGGCGCTTCGCATGATAATGATAATGGTGTATTGCGCTTTTATTCCTATCGTGATCCACGCTTGACTGGAACACTGAACGATTTCGATGCTTCGGTTGAGTGGCTAAAAAGAGGTGAGTTTTTAGAGGCTCAAATCGAGGAGGCCGTGTTAGGTGTTATTGCTGCGCTAGACAAGCCAAGTTCTCCAGCAGGAGAGGCGCGTCAGGCATTTTTTAATGACTTACATGGCCGTAGTTATGAAGTCCGTAAGCGCTTTCGTGAACGTGCACTCACAATGACTCGTGACGATATTGTGCGTGTTGCAAAAGAATACTTAAATACTGAAAATGCGAGCACAGCGGTTATTGCCAGCCCGGCATCAAAGTCTGAGTGTGAAAAATTAGGCTTAAATGTCTTTAATTTATAGTGAAGGACTGTTCTATTACTTCGTAAAAAGCGTCCAATAAGGGCGCTTTTTTGTGGCTTAATGTTTATACAGGGTAAAAAGTGCCAGGTATGTATAAAAATCATATAAAGCAGCGCATTGATTTTACATCTGCGTTTGCAATATGAGGTGTGAGGTGACTCAATTTATGAATCGAGGTATGATACAGGCACGTTTATATAACAAAAAGGTTAAGAAGATAAGATGCTTGTAGAGCCAAAAGTTCGAGGATTCATTTGTACGACAGCCCATCCTGTGGGTTGTGCTGCGCAAGTACAGCGACAAATTGACTATGTAAAGCAACAGCCAACATTATCTGGGCCAAAAAAAGTGCTTGTGATCGGTGCGTCAACCGGTTATGGCTTAGCTAGCCGGATTACTGCAAGCTTTGGTTGTGGAGCACAGACAATCGGTGTGTTCTTTGAAAAAGAAGCGGCAGGTAAACGTACTGCTTCACCAGGCTGGTATAACAGTGCTGCATTTGAAAAAGAAGCACACAAAGCCGGTTTATATGCGAAGAGCATCAATGGTGATGCCTTTTCTAATGATATTAAAGAGCAGACAATTGAGCTGATTAAAAAAGACTGGCAAGGTGACGTGGATCTTGTCGTTTATAGTTTGGCCTCTCCTCGTCGTATTGACCCTGTGACGGGTGAAGATTACCGTTCAGTATTAAAGACAGTCGGCCAGCCGTTTACTGATAAGACCGTCGATGTTTTAGCAGGAACTGTCGGTGAGGTCACCATTGATCCGGCCAATGCTGATGAAATTGCGAATACTGAAAAAGTGATGGGCGGTGAGGATTGGCAACTATGGATGGATGCCTTGCTTGAAGCAGGAGTGCTTGCTAAAGGTGTTAAAACAGTTGCTTACTCTTATGTGGGTCCTGAGTTAACGTTTCCGATTTACCGTGAAGGAACTATTGGCCTTGCTAAAAAGCATTTAGAAGCCACTGTGACGAATTTGAATGAAAAACTAACAGGACTATCAGGTTCAGCTTATATTTCAGTGAATAAGTGTTTAGTCACACAAGCGGCGGCGGCGATTCCTGTTGTGCCTTTATATGCATCTTTACTTTATAAGGTGATGAAAGATAAAAACTTGCATGAAGGCTGTATCGAGCAGATTGTCCGGTTATTTTCTGAGCGCTTATATGAAGATAAAGTGCCTTGTGATAAAGAGGGCCTTATTCGTATCGATGACTGGGAAATGAAGCCAGAGGTTCAAGCAGAAGTTGAAGCGCTTTGGAAACAAGTGAGTACAGAAAATTTGATGGATATTTCTGATTTGGCCGGTTATCGTCAGGAATTTTATCAATTATTTGGTTTTGAGACAAAAGGCGTCGATTATAGCCAGGATGTTGATGTGAATGTTGCAGTGCCATCACTGAAATAAATGGTAATAATATTTAATTATATTTTTATTGAAGTTAAAAGGCGGTTAAACCGCCTTTTTTAATTACGCGCTGAAAACCATTGATTTTTCTTAATGACTCTTAAAAAAGGTGAGTAATGGAGTGATTAAGCTAAATAGCTCAGTTTGTGATTGAGAATTTGGATGTTCAAGTTAATAAAACTTCAAGATTAATCACTAACATAATTTATTCTTAATAATTTTATGGAAATAATATATCTTAGCTAACTGTTATTGAATTTAATAGGCCAATTAGTTGTTCTATGGTTTTTCCAAGTTCAAAAATATAAAAGGTATTTGAATGATAAAATTTAATAAAAATTCAAAAAAGTTCAAAAAAAATTAACTTAAATGGCGCAATGAGGCTGATGGCATTAACTTGTTTAACGTATCTACCCGCGAGTTATGCTTTGCAGATTCATGTGTTCAATTTTAGGACGGTCACATCTCCTGCCCCTGCCCTTGATAATCATGGTCTTTTCCAAAGGTTTTTTTAACCAGGTGAATAATAAATCACCTTATGATTTTATTAGTTTAGAGGCGTATCCAGTTGATCAGCATAATCGCGAGGGCCAAAGTGAAAAAGATGTCATTGCCAGTGTGGTTGGTGATGGAGATTATAAACTGATTGGCAATGGTCGTAGTGGTGGTCATGGCGAAGCGACCCCCATTATGTATAATAATGCGAACTGGCACAGTGTAACCGATGCCGATTTAGAGAGGAAAATCCAGAGTAATTGTTCTAAGTATGATAGCCAGTCTGGGCATGGATTGGCAGATCAAACATGCTCTTTAGGGAGTTATAATCAGGACGCACCTTTTGGTAAGCCACATAGAATAGCAACCTGGGGAGTATTCCAGAGTGCAAGTCAACCAAGCCAGAAGATTATTTATGTTGTTTCACACTTTCCTGTGGGGGGCGGCGGCCCTGATGGATACGAGTTTGGGCGAAGAATAGATGAGACGATTATAAACCCATTGCGTGAAGAGTATAAAGGTGCTCCAGTTGTGCTTTCTGCCGACTTTAATGGGGCAATGCCGGATGCTTATGATAAAGTAGGTTTAAACCCTTTCGTTGCAGGTGCGACTATCGCTGCGCCTGATAATTGGATAAAAATTCACTATATTCCTTCTTATAACCAATCAATCAGGCTTTCGGAGCTGGGACAATATCAACTGATACCCACTCATACGCGTGATATTAATTATGAATGTGAGAATGGTGCAAACCCCGCTTGTTTGTCGGATCATCATGACAACATGATAGATGCCACTTTTTCTTTCTCAGGTTCAGGCCCGAGTTTGCCTTGCCCAACACCAGATGAACCTACAGTATCTGGTCAATCAGGTGCAGCAATGCAAATAAGTTGGAGTAAAGTCAAAGGGGCTACAAGCTATAAGGTTTATGGTTATCCTGGAAAATCGAACTTAATTGGCACAACGAGTGATACCCGTTACCCTGATGCTTCCACAGTGGGCAAAGCGGGTCCCTTTGATTATTATGTTCAAGCGCTTTGTAACAGTGGGGCCTCTGAACTGAGTCACGTCAACCATTATATACCGCCTAAAAAAAGCTCTTTTAGTGGCATTCACTGGTAGCTGTATTTTGAACTGATATATTTAAAATATAAAGCAAAAACCCTACTTTAGATCAGTAGGGTTTACTTTATTAATGCTTATCTTATTTTTGATTTTTACCAAAACCACCACGATTTTTTGGTAGTGAGGATTCACAGCGGATGAGTTGGCTGTAATAGCTATTCGCTTTGTTGCGAACCTGGTGAGCTTTGTCGAGTAGCCAACGCTTTTTCAGATAGCTACGGCTGCGGTAACCCCCATCGCCTTCATGGTAGGCAAGGTAGAGTGAGTAGGCATTATTCCTAGCAATACCTAGACGTGAGGAAGAACGGTTTGCATACCAGCCGACAAAGTCGATAGCGTCAGCAAAGTCTGTACGTGAAGCACTGGTATTGCCAGTGGCGCGTTGGTAGGCAGCCCAAGTGCCATCGGTGGCCTGTGCATAGCCGTAGGCGCTGGTTGGGCGCGACCAGGGGATAAAGCCTAATAATGTGGTGCGTGGCGGTTGAGCATCATAGCGGAAATGAGATTCATAATAGATAATCGCCATTTGAGTGCTGATAGGAACTCCCCATTTTTTGCGTGAATCTTTGGCAGCCCAATACCATTTTGGGTATTCGCGGAAAATACTACAGATATTATTGATATTTTGTGGTGGTGCGGTGGCACAACCGGTGAGTATCAATGGGACGATGAATAGTGCGATAAGTTTGAGGTTAGAACCCTGAAATTTCATAGAGGGTTTCATGAATAATATTAACCTTATCAAAGCTTTCTTGATATTCTTGTTTGAGTTGAGAGTCTGCAACGATACCTCCTCCTGCCCAGCAGTATGCATGGCTCTTGTGACAAATTAGTGTACGGATCGCAATATTGGTGTCCATATGACCATCATAACCAATATAACCAAGACTACCATAGTGCAGACTTCGGCGATGCGGTTCAAGTTCCTCAATAATCTCCATGGCACGAATTTTAGGAGCGCCGGTGATCGAGCCGCCTGGAAAAGCGTGCTTTAACACATCTAATGCATGAGTGTCCTGAGATAACTGACCGCGGACGGTGCTCACTAAATGATGCACGTTTTGAAAGCTTTCGACTTCACAGACTTTAGGAGTGGTGACAGAGCCGATTTCACAGCTACGGCCTAAATCATTGCGTAGCAAATCAACGATCATGATATTCTCAGCTTGATCTTTTTCGCTGGCTAATAGCTTTTCTTTATACATCAAGTCTTCTGTGGGGGTTTTTGCCACGAGGTTCTGTACCTTTAATGGGTTTGGTTTCAACAGTATTTTGATTGATTTTTAAAAAACGCTCGGGTGAACAGCTTAAAATTTGGTTGTTGCCGGTATCCATATAGCAGGCAAAAGGTGCGGGGTTGTTCTTGCGCAACTTTAAATAAGCGTGTAATGGGTGGCCTGTAAATGGTGCAGCAAAGCGTTGTGTTAAATTAATCTGATAACAATCACCAGCGTGAATATAACCTTGGATGGCATTAAAACGTTTTTTATAATCGTTAAAGCTTAAGTTCGAGCTAAATTTATCGGTTAGGCTAAAGTGAGGAGCTATCTGATTTGTAATACGAGTGTTTGAATTTGAGGGGGTATTTGAGAGCTGGTGGTAAATATCCAGGCTTGAGGGCTGTTGTAAGGGGCTGACCCAATGAGCGGCGTTTTCATGGTGGTCGATGATGATTGCCCAGTCATAGAGGCCAACGGCAAGGTCAGGCACGTCTAAGTCATGTTCAGCGTGCTCAGGAAGTGTTTCAAGCATGCGTCCTAAATCATAACCAAAATAGCCCAAAGCACCGCCGCAAAAGGGCAAGTTATAAGTGCCTGGTATTTTGATTGGTAATTTTTTTATTTGATTTTTAATAAAGCTAAAAGGGTCAAGAGTGCCTGCACTTTGATAATGATTGCCTTGAGCGTCTGTACTATAGGTTGTATTGTGTTCACTGATGATTTTTTTATAGGGGTTTGCTGCGAGAATATCAAAGCGGCCGCTGCTTAAAGGTGCACAACTGTCCAGCCAGATAGGCCAATCAAGGTGGGCGATTTTACAAAACCACAGCGCGGAGTCTTGAGTATAGGGGAGCGGTTTGATCGTCAACATGGCCTAATATCGCTAACAAAATTGTGCGCTATTTTAGCAAAAAATAGCTAAAAATACACTACAGACAGACGCTAGCTTGCCTAACTCGCAGAAATGTCTCATATTAAAAATATCCCTTAGTCGGTTTGTTGCAGGGTAAAGTCTCATGAATAAGGTCGTACAAGAGCCATTTTTAGATCTGCTGGTCGAGAAAAAAACGCAAATTTCCGTGTATTTGGTTAGTGGGATGCGTTTGCAAGGGACGTTAGAGGGGTATGATGCCTATGTTTTATTTGTCAGTTGCCCAACAGGAGTGCAATCTGTTTATAAAGGTGTGATTTCAACGATTGCAGTTCAGCATAGCCAGCCAAGACAGGCTTTTACCTAAATCTTTCAATTTTTATCGAGCTTTTATTGGCTTTTAAACTGGAACTTGCAATTAGAGTTCTATAACCTGTATAAGTTAAATAACCAGTTAGAGCGTAACAGTAACAATGACTGCGCATATTTATGGTCAAGATGACCAATACCTCACCGACTTTAATTCTGATCATCGTCTACATATCCAAGCAAAACCGCCACTGTTGAGTTTAATTGAAGCTGCTAGTCATCAGGGGATTCATTTAGCCCTAATCAGTGCTTATCGTAGCTTTGATCGACAACTTGTGATTTGGAATGCCAAGGCCTCAGGAGAAAAGCCCGTTTTTGACCGAACCGGTCAGCATGAAATAAAACTTAATGAACTGGCACCTAAAGAGCGAGTGTTTGCAATTTTAAATTGGTTTGCCTTACCTGGGACCAGCCGCCATCATTGGGGGACAGATTTTGATATTTTTGATTTAAACGCGCGACCTCAAGGCTACCATATTCAGCTTGTGCCAAGTGAATATCAGTCAGGGGGAGTCTTTTCGAGCTTAGGTGAATGGTTAGATCAGAACTTAGATCATACCCCCTTTTTTAGGCCATTTTGGGGTAAGACAAGCGGGGTTGCTAAAGAGCCTTGGCATATTAGTTATCAGCCTTTAGCTGAAGAATTTCAACAGTCATTTTGCAAAAACCAACTGGCGACTATTATTAAACAGTCGCCTATTTTATTAAAAGATGAAATTCTTGCAGCACTCGATGAGATTGTTGCGCGTTTTGTCCATGCAATAGATGACTAGCTAAAAAAAGAGCGATGAAGGGCGTTTTTTGGGCTATTTAGTGGCTGCCTTTGAAGTGACTTAGGGTTTTAAACGCTAGGCATTTTGTTAGGATGCCATTATTATATGAGGATTGATTAAAAGAACGAGAGCGAAGGTAAAAGAAAAAAATGCTTGACCCAAAATGTTTACGTACCGATTTAGAAAACGTTGCTAAGGCACTGCAGAAAAGAGGGTTTGAACTGGATACCGCTAAACTAGCTTCTTTAGACGAGCAGCGTAAAAGTTTGCAAACGCTAACACAAGAGCTGCAAAATGAGCGTAATTCTCGTTCTAAATCTATCGGTCAAGCAAAAGCTCGTGGTGAAGATATTGCACCACTCGTTGCTGCTGTTGGCGATTTGGGTAAGCAGCTAGACGATGCCAGCGCTAAACTACATATTATTCAAGCCGACCTCGATGATCTTTTATTGGGGATTCCTAATTTGCCACATGAGTCTGTTCCTGAGGGGAAGGACGAAGATGATAATGTTGAGGTTCGCCGCTGGGGGACGGTCCCTGAGTTTAACTTTACACCTAAAGATCATACTGAGCTAGGTGAGCAGCTTGGTGGATTAGACTTTGAGCTTGCGGCAAAGCTAACGGGGTCTCGTTTTGTGGTGATGCGTGGGCAGGTGGCGCGCTTACACCGTGCTTTGGCGCAATTTATGCTCGATGTGCAAACTGAGCAACATGGCTATCAAGAAATGTATGTGCCCTATATGGTCAATCACGACAGTTTGCAGGGTACTGGTCAGTTGCCGAAGTTCGGTGAAGACTTATTCCATCTTGAAGGTGAGCATGATTATTGTTTAATTCCAACCTCTGAAGTGCCGTTGACCAATACTGTACGCGATGTGATTTTAGAAGAAGCACAATTACCGGTGCGTTTAACAGCACAAACGCCTTGTTTTCGCAGTGAAGCCGGTTCTTATGGTCGGGATACACGCGGCATGATTCGTCAGCACCAATTCGAGAAAATAGAAATGGTGCAAATTGTGCACCCAGATGAATCATATAATACACTCGAAGAAATGACTGGCCATGCTGAGAAAGTTTTGCAATCGCTTGAATTGCCTTATCGTGTGATGAGTTTGTGTGGGGGAGATATTGGGACCGGTGCTGCTAAGACTTATGACTTAGAAGTCTGGTTACCTGCTCAGGGTAAATACCGTGAAATCTCTTCTGTAAGTAATTGCGAAGCTTATCAAGCGCGTCGAATGAAGGCGCGTTGGCGTAATTCTCAAACAGGCAAGCCAGAATTGGTTCATACTTTAAATGGGTCAGGTCTGGCAGTGGGGCGTGCTTTGGTTGCAGTTTTAGAAAACTATCAACAGGAAGACGGCCGTATTCGTGTACCGAATGTGTTAGTGCCTTACATGGCGGGACTGGAGTGGATAGGTTAGAGCCTGACCTAACCTGCCCCCTCGCTTTTATAGTAAAAAAGCTGAAGAGCTTAGGGTGCAAAATTTAAAAACAGACGTTAAATTTGTGAGGGAATAGCATTGAAGCGTTTACTTTCTAATACAATTGCTGGGGTTTTAGCGCTTGGGGCAAGCGTGGCTAGTTTTGGGGCAAGCTCTTATTTGGTGGCACCAGGGAAGGTGATGCTGAGCTTGCAGCGCCCTTCAACATCATCATTTATTGTGCGCAATACTGGGGATACAACACTGCACTTGCGAGCGAAGCTCGAATATTATCCGACCAATTCAGAAGTATTGGGTTTAGGGTCTCAGCAAAAAGGTTTTGATGATGATTTGCTTAAGCATGCTCGGGTATTGATTAGCCCGCCTTTACTTGTTATGCCGGCAGGACAGCAGCGAACGTTACGTGTCTCAGTTAGACCTAAAGCGGGGTTAAAAGAAGGGACCTATCGAGCTTATTTGCGCTTTAGTCCAAGTGAGTTGATTAAGCAGCCGATTAAAGTAGAGGGCAATGTAGAAGGGAATCAAGTGGGTGCACAGATTAATATTCGCTTAGATACGGTGACTTCGATTTATGCTGACAAAGGTGAAGGGGCGGCAAAAGTCTCGGTGAAATGTGTAAAGGGTAAGAAAAATACCGAGGTGATCGTCGATAACAACTCACCTTGGATGTATCGTGGTAGCATTGCTAATGGTAAATCATCGGTGCCTGTGATCCTTATGGGATATAACACACAAAAATTTGAGTTGAAAAAAGTACGTTCGACTATCCAGTTTGCCAAAGAAAATAGTGATAAAGGTCAAGAAATCCGTTGTAGCTAAGTCTGTAAAGATAGAGAGTCGTAGACATGAATGTTGTTGTTATTGGAGCGACGGGCTTAGTTGGTAGTGCTTTGGTTCAACAGTTAAATCGCCAGTATAATATTACAGCAGTGGGGCGAGATGAGAGGCTAGTCCGGCAAAAATTCCCTTTTTGTAAAAGTTTGGCGCTTCAGGATTTAGCTTTAAAACACTTAGCTGAGTGTGACGTCGTTATTAACCTTGCTGGCGAAAATATTAGCAAAGGGCGTTGGAATGAATCACGGCGCGCTGAGATTATTGATAGTCGAGTTAGTACGACTCAGCAGGTTGTTGAGTTGTGTCGAAAGTTGGATCAAGACGCTCCACGTGTCTTCAACGCTAGTGCGATTGGTATTTATGGTTTGCAAGAGACAAGTTCAAGTTTATCAGATGCTTTTGTGGAAGAAAGTGAGCTGCCTAATCCGCCGACAGACTTTTTAAGTGAAGTGGCGATTGGCTGGGAAAATACGCTAAGGTTTCTTGACCCTGAAAAAGTAGTGAAGTTGCGTTTTGCTGTGGTGCTAGCGCGTCATGGTGGCGCTCTACCAAAATTAGCGATGCCGTTTTATTTTGGTTGTGGTGGGCCAATCGCTTCTGGCCAGCAAGCAATTTCTTGGGTGGCTTTAAAAGATGTAGTATCAGCGATTACATTTTTACTCGATCGGCCGTTGCTTTGGGGAGCGTTTAATATTGTTGCACCTGAATGTTTACATCAACGCCAATTCGCTCGCGTGCTTGCCCGTGTACTGAAACGACCAAGCTTTATGTGGACTCCGGGGTTTTTTCTGAAATTATTATACGGTCAAATGGCTGAAGAGCTTATTTTACAGGGGCAACATGTAGAGCCTAAACGCCTGCTTGATGTGGGTTTCGAGTTTCAATATGGTGATTTAGATACGGCACTGCGTGATATTTATCGAGATTAAGCGGGAATACTCTATTTTATTCGCGCGATTCTGATTCTCGATGAAATTGTTATTGTGATTAGTGTGATAGCCCTTAAATTCTGACGTATTATACGCGTATTAATAATCTGCTTTTCGATGGAGCTTGTATGGGCTGGATTGAGTTGTCAGTAACTCTATTAAGATTAGCCAATCGCAAGATGCAATAATTAGATGAATTTGCCCTTTTAAAAGCCTTTAAATCAACTAGCCTCCAGCTCTTTAAAAATCAACAGCAATATGCCTTTAAAGTTAAGTTAATAATCAGAGGTTAATTTAATTAGTGTTTAATAAAGATTCTTGCTTAGTGAACTTATTTTTGGAGAAGGTTACCTGATGAAATACAAAAAAAAATTGTTTTAGTACTTTAATAGCTGCTGTATCTAGTTTGACTATTTCAAAAGGAGTATTAGCTAACCCTAACCAACCATTTTCTCCCAATCATAGCCCCACGATATCTTATAACTCCGCAGGAAAGTCATTAGAACCAAAGGATTTTCACTTTGATAATCATGGCAAAAAGGTGCATTGTGACCAAAGTAAGTCAACATCTTGGAATGGGGGCGTGCTGTCGATTAAGTATTCGCCTGGAGAAAATACCTGTTATGTTACGACAAACGCGTCATTAAGCCAGCTATATGGTGGTAATATGCCTCATTCTGGAGTGATCTCGGCTATGATAGAGGTGGATGGTAATTCAAGTGATGACTCTGATGCCTGGCCTGCATTTTGGATGGATGATACTGATCCTGGCTGGCCTCAGGGTGGTGAGATCGACATTGCTGAGAGACAATATTCATATACGGAAAGTCACCTAATTGGCACCCCTGGTAAAGAGGTATTTGGAAAGAGCATGATTAACTTTGGTCAAGGCGGACAAGGTCTGAAACTCGAAGATGGATCACATCAGTATCAACTAAGGTGGAGTTATATTCAGGACAAACTACAGCTCAGTACTTATGTAGATGGCCATCAGGTGGGGTCTTCTGTGACGTTGCCGGATAGTGCTGACCAGGACCAGCAACAAACTGCGCAAGCCATTTTAGATCATTTTAAAGACATGCATATTAAGTTCGATACTGATGCACATAAGAATATAAACTCATTAAAATATGAGATGAAAATTAGCAATGTAACAGTATCATGACCGCCCTAAGGTGGTCCGCCTTTTACCAGATGATCCTATCCACTAGATAAGACTAAAACGTGAAATTCCTGTACAATTAGTTTGTGAATCGAGAGGGTCAATGTGTTATTAACACTTGAACTAAATTTAAGCTTAGCTTAATTGAGTGAGTTCCAATTTAATTTTAAAGGGAAAAAAATGAAGCTTGTTGTCATCAGTGGTAGTCATCGTCAAAACTCCCAATCTTGTAAGGTTGCTCAGTATATTGCTGAGCGTGCAAAAGCACTACATTATCAAAATAATGTGCATGTTATCGATTTAGCCGTGGAAAACTTGCCTATGTGGGATGAAAGCATTTGGCAAGGGAGCAGAGAGTGGCAAGTGCGCTTAGAGCCTATTCATCGCCAATTACAAGAGGCGACTGCTTTTGTCATTGTTTCACCCGAATGGTCGGGGATGGTGCCAGCGGGGCTGAAAAACTTTTTCTTACTGTGTGGTGCAAAAGAGCTAGGCCACAAGCCGGCTTTAATTGCTGCTGTTTCTGCTGGCATGGGGGGAAGTTATCCTGTGAATGAGCTGCGTACGAGTAGCTACAAAAATACCCGCCTTTGCTATATTCCTGAACATTTGATTGTTCGCAATGTTGAGCAGGTATTAAACTCACCGGCAACGGCTAAGAATTTAAGTACAGACGATCAATATATTCGTGACCGTATTGATTTTAGTGTGAGTTTATTGCATGGCTACGATGAGGCTTTAAAACAAGTTAGAGAAGCACATTTAACAGATTATGAAAAGTTTCCAAATGGCATGTAATTTAAAAAAATAATAAGGAAAGCCCAGTGTTTGATCTTGATAAATATCATCTGATTGACTTGACTCATTTTCTTGATGAGAAAACACCTTGTTGGGAAGGCGGTTGCGGTTTTTCAATGTCGATGACTTTAGATTATCCAGAGGGCTGTCGCGTACACTCATTGGCTATGAATGCGGGGATTGGCACTCACTTAGATGCGCCCCGTCATTTTTGTGAGCAAGGTGAGAGTATTGATCAATTAAAGCTAGAGAAACTAATCGCTCCTGTCATTGTATTAGACGTTCGTAAACAAGCAGAGGCTGATTATTTGATTCATATGGATGATATCCATGCGTTTGAGGCTCAGTATGGGCAAATCGCTGAAGGGTGTTTTGCAATTGGCTTAACCGGTTGGGGGCAGTATTGGCATGATCAAAACCGATACCGCAATGTTGATGAGCAAGAACAGATGCACTTTCCTGGGTTTAGCTTGGATGCTGCTAAACTGCTATTAGAAAGAAAGATTGTTGGTATTGGGATTGATACTTTATCTCCAGATGGTGGTAATACGCAGTTTCCAGTGCATCATTTAATCTTGGGGGCAGGGTGTTATATTGTAGAGAACCTTGCTTATTGTGAGCAGTTACCTGTAACGGGGGCTTATGCTTCGCTATTGCCATTAAATTTACGTGATGGAACTGAATCACCGATTCGTGCAGTTGCTGCTGTTCCTAATGTTTAAGCAAGATTTTAAGCGATGTCAGTTTTAAAAAATAAATGGAGCCTTACAGAAAATTGTCATGAATATGAGTTAAAAAAATAGTTGACCAAGAAGAGTATTATGATCAGGTTTTTGATGGCTTGGACTTAAGTCAAATTAACTTGAATAAAGTAACCTTTGAAAACTGTCAATTTATAGATTGTGATTTTAGTGAATCTGCACTTAATCAGTGCAAATTTATAGATTGTAGCTTTAAAAATTCGAACTTAAGTTTGGCTAAATTAAATAATTCACTTGTTAATGAAGTTGAGTTTAATGCTTGCAAGATGACAGGAGTTAACTGGAATCAAGCGCGTTGGTCGAATATTACCCTAGCAAGCCCAATATTTTTTAAAGCCTGTGATGTCAGCTTATCCAGTTTTTATGAGTTAAAGCTGCCAGAGCTATCAATGATCGATTGTAAAGCGCATGATGTTGATTTTCGAGGTTGTGACTTAACTAGAGCAGACTTTACTCGAACCGATTTTGAAAAAGCTGAATTTATGCATACGCGGCTGAATCATGCTGATTTTAGGGAAGCGATAAACTATATTATTAACCCTGTGGAAAATTCACTGACTCGAGCAAAATTTAGCTTCCCTGAGGTGGTTAATTTATTGCGGGG
>NZ_MDTU01000001.1:701502-703505 GCF_001720395.1 Piscirickettsia litoralis | reverse complement strand
GGTTTGCATCGCCCCCTGTTAAAGTTCTTTATGAAAAAAAATAATCTAAGTACTTTATACCAAAGGGGTGGTGTATGATTTTTGTAAGTATCAATATCAGAAATTAGCAATTCTAATTTTTTCTTTACTTCTAGATCGTTAGTATAAAGTATTTTTTCGTGAACCCACATGCTGACCACGTCAGTCAAGTGTCGGTAAGCATCAGGTTTAGATTTATCATTGCGAACAGCAAGAATATATTTTTTAGTATTGTCTAAAAGCTTACATGCCGGTAAATGAGTAAGTGACTTGATTACGAATTCGTCATATTCTTTTAATTTGATACCTGTGCAAATTATTTCTAAATGATTTAGACAGTACTTTATTGACCTTTTTTCACGACAAGGAATATGGTCAATATTATCATTAATAAAGCCTCTATAATTATTAATTACTTCAAAATTTTCACTAAATTCTTTACTAAATAAAGTTTGAGTCATCTGAAATGATTTCATCTCACGATCAAGTTGTTTTTGTTTGTTAAAGTTGGCTACAGCCATATAAATGGAGAAGAAGATAACTATAGGTGTTGCATAATGATAAAGCTTGCTTGGAAGTGGTATATGTTCATGAAAAAGCCACCATAATAAAGTAAAAATAATCAATAAAATACCAAGGTAGCGTATATTGTGACGCTCCCAAAATTTTTCCCAAGGATGATAGTAAAGGCCGTACCAGTCTAAGTAGTCACTGTAACTTATTATATCCTTGATTGGGTATTTGAAAAACATATATTTTCGACAATAGTTCTTTGTTTAGGGTTTAGTTTAGTTGTTTTTTTTCGTAAATTAATATGTGATTTTTACATAAAATATAATTGCTTTGAAGAGTTTTGTTGAAGAGCAAACAATAGAAAAGTAAGTATTTTGCCAGGTAGGTAAGAGATATTTGAGCTTAGTAGCACCTCACCAAGGTTGTTCAATGAACCTGCTCTTAACTAGAAAGGGCAAAACGCCCTTTGTTTTTGATTGATTTGAGCTTTTGTAAGGGTTAGTCGTACAGGTTGCTTAATCCAGTATCATTATCTTTGTGCAAAATAGAGGTTGCCGCTTGGGCGATGGGATAAACCATGATTTCTGAAACATTCACATGCGCCGGGCGAGTTGCGCAGTAAAGCACAGTATCTGCAATATCCTCAGCCATGAGGGGTTGGAACCCCGAATAAAACTGATCTGAGCGCTCTTTATCCCAGCGCTGTTCACTAAACTCTGTGTGTACGGCTCCCGGGTCAACTTCACTGACGCGGATTTTATGACCCTTTAGGTCAATCCGCAATGAGCGTGTAAGTGCCTTAACGGCATGTTTGCTTGCACTATAAACATTACCACCTTGATAGTAATCATGGCCGGCAACAGAGCCAATATTAATAATATGTCCAGAATTTCGCTCAACCATATTGGTTAACACGGCCTTGGTTACATAAAGCAGACCTTTTACATTAGTGTCGATAATCGTATCCCAGATATCGGGGTCAGCATTTTGCATGAGTTCGGTAGTGCCACCAAGCCCCGCATTGTTGACTAAGATATCGACGGGTTGCCAATGATTGGGTAAGCTTGTTATGGTGCTTTTTACTTGCTGTTTATTGGTAACGTCTAATTTGAGCGGTAGAATATCGACATTATACTTTTCACTTAAGGTGCTTGCTAAGTCATTGAGTCGATCAAAGCGACGTGCGGTAAGAATGAGCTTAGCGCCTTGGGCAGCAAATTGCTCTGCGCAAGACTGACCGATTCCTGAAGATGCGCCAGTGATTAGTACAATTTTATTTTCTAATTTTCGCATGACATTATCCTTATGCTGGAGTATTGGATATGGAACTGCATCATAGATAAAAAGTAATACAGTGTAAACTTAAACCTTAATATTGTCTTGTTTTTTCTTTTTAGGTAAAGCTGAAAGATCCAGGCAGAAGCTAAGCCACGGATTGTTAAAAAGCTTAAAACGCTAGCCATAATCCGCTA
>NZ_MDTU01000001.1:690508-700726 GCF_001720395.1 Piscirickettsia litoralis | reverse complement strand
TACCAGGTCAATATATAGCAGATAAAGCGATAAACATCACATTGCGCATAGCGACAAATTGATTGGTGCCGATAAAAACACCATCAAATAAAAAGCCTCCAGCAGCAAGAAGAGGAAGAATAATGATAAAAGGTAAATAATGGCCTGAAATTTCTCGAATATTAGGCAAGGTTGTGATTGTATTAATAATCCACTGACCGGCAAAACTATACGTGATGAGAAATAAAACGGCGACAATGAATATCCAACGCCCTGTGAGCACTACGATTTTTTTAAGCCCTGTGTAATCATGTTTGCCAGCATAGTGCCCGGTAAGCGCTTCGGTGGCATTGGCAAAACCATCGAGAGCAAAACTGACTAGCATGAAAAAGTTAAGTAGTACGGTATTCACTGCCAGTGTCGTCGCACCCAGGCGAGCGCTTTGTATGGTAAAAAAAGTAAATGAAAAAAATTTAAAAATAATGTTCTAATAAATACATCTTTATTATTTGAAATTAGTTTTTTTGCTAGGTTTTATTGAAATTAAAGGAAAGAATATTGAGTTTCCTTTTGAGTAAAAACAAACCTACAATCATTGCGATAAACTGAGCAACAACATCAGCAAGAGCAACACCTTTGATGTCCATATGTAAATGAAAGACAAAAATAATATCGAGTATAATCGCAATAAGGTTCATGGCTGTTGTTAAAGCCAGAGCGGTTATCGGCTTTTGTAAACCGATACAAGTGCCGATCAAAACATAATTAATTAGTGCGGCAGGGGCGGCCCAAATGCGAATGGCATAATACTGCGCGGTGAGTGTATTGATAGTATCGTCGCTAGAAAGAAGTATTAACGCTGCTTTTTCGATAGGTGATTGAAAAATCAATAATATGACGCCAAGGGCAAAGGCGATGAGTAAGCTGTGTGAAATAATCGAATGTTCTGTACTTGAGTTCTGTCCTTGTGCCTGAGCAATGACGCCGGTGGTCGTCATTCGCAAGAAACCAAGACTCCAGTAAATAAAGTTAAAAATGGTTGTACCAAGGCCAACCGCTGCAAGATAACTGCTATTGTGCAAATGGCCGACAACAAAGGTATTGGTAAGGCCCAATAAAGGAATAGTCAAATTAGAGAGGATGAGAGGGACAGCGAGTTGAATGATACGTGTGTTGATATTTTTCATAATAATACGTAGGGCGCAAACTCGCTGCCAATGATCGGCCAGAATATATTAAGAGCGAGTGTGCTATTGATTCTGGTCTTGGTTCTGGTCTTGCTAAAAGAGCGCTGAAATGGGTGTTAAGTCTGTTTTTTGACAAAATTGCTCAAGTAAGAGAGCAATGCCTGCTTGGTCATCTGCATTAAAACGTTTTGGTTTGGGTGAGTCGATATCGAGCACGCCGTAAAAAACATTATTTTGAATGACAGGGAGTACAAGCTCAGAGCGTGAATTTGGATCGCAGGCAATATGATTATCTAAGCATGTGACATCATCTATGCGCTGGGTTTCTTGTGTGATTGCACAAGTGCCGCAGACGCCTTTGCCTAAAGGGATAGGGTTGCAGGCAGGGTTGCCTTGGAAACTGCCAAGCTCTAAACGCTCTTTACTTGGGTTAAGCCAATAAAAGCCGACCCAGTTGAGTTCTTTGATTTGTTGAAAAATAAAGGCACTCATTTGACTGCTGTTGGTTAACCAGTGGTTAGAGCCTTCGAGTAAGGCGCTTAATTGTTTGCCAATCAGTGAATAAGGTTCTGTTTGTTGCATGAGAATGGTATTCTAAATAGGTTAAAAAATTGGTAATGGTTTCAGTGTGCCTTGTTTTTGTATGGATGTAAAATCGGGTAAAGCAGTTGGATGAAGAAAGGTGATAAGGATGAACAGAATATTGCTACTCATGTGGTTATTGATCGGCTTGGCCATAAATATGGGGTATGCGGGGACGATTAAACTCAATGCCAGTGAGTGGCCTCCTTATACCAGTGAGAAAGCCGAAGGTCTTGGCCAAACGAGTATTAAAGTTGAAAAAACACTGAAGAAAATGGGAATGGGTGCAAAAATCCAATTTATGAATTGGGCTGAAGCGATTAAATTTAGTGATGGGGCAATGGCGTTTTTCCCTGCTTATGCCTGTAAGGCGCGTAAGGGCTTGGCTTCTTTACCTGTCGGTTATAGCGCTTTAGGTTTTGCTGAGCGCCCTGGAGCTAAAGTACAATGGAAAGATCTTGCGGATTTAGGGCGATATCGGATTGGTGTGGTGGCAGGCTATTATAACAGTGAAGCCTTTGATTGGGCGTTGGCACAAGGGCAGCTCTCTGTCATTGAGTTTCCAAACGATGAAGCGAATATTCAGGCGTTAGTGACCAAGCAAATTGATTTAGCCGTGATTGACCCGAGTGTCTTAGCGGGGTTGCAGCAAGAAGATAATAAAAATAATAGTAATTTAGTCAATAGGTTAGTTATGAATGAGCGTTTGCTCGAGACAAAAATCCCTTTATATGTCTGTTTTAAAAATAATTTTAAAGGCAAGCGTTTATTACGGTCGTTTAATCAAGCACTTAAGACAAATTCATAAAAATTGCAGCAGTTGAGCTTCGCAGTTAAATCAGGTATAATTTCGCCTCTTAATGAGGCCTCCTTGCCTTATTACGTTTAATGTAAAAGGCTATTAGCCATAAGGAGTATCAATAATGCGTCACTATGAAGTCGTATTTATGGTTCACCCTGATCAGAGTGAACAAGTTCCTTCTATGCTTGAGCGCTACCGTGCAAACATAGAAACAACTCATCAAGGTAAAATTCATCGCCTTGAAGATTGGGGACGTCGTCAACTTGCTTACCCAATAAACAAGTTGCACAAAGCACACTACGTGTTGATGAACATTGAGTGTGGTGAAGAAGCGCGTGTCGAGCTTGAAGATGCGTTTCGTTACAACGATGCGGTATTACGTCATCTTGTTCTTCGCCGTGAAAATGCAATCACTGAACCTTCTCTTTTAGCGAAAGCTGAAGACTAAACCAGACTGAATGTTTTTTTACTAGGAGATTATCAAGATGTCATTTAACTACCGTCGTCGTAAGTTCTGCCGTTTTACAGCAGAAGATATCAAAGAAATTGATTACAAAGATACTGCAATGCTACGTAACTACGTTACTGAAAGCGGTAAAATTGTGCCTAGCCGTATCACCGGTACGCGTGCACGTTACCAGCGTCAATTGGCAACAGCGATTAAGCGTGCGCGCTTCGTTGCATTATTGCCATATACTGACCGTCATCAGTAAGGAGCTGTTACATGCAAATTATCTTAAAAGAAAAAGTTCGTAACTTGGGTGAGCTTGGTGAACAAGTGATCGTCAAATCAGGTTATGCTCGTAACTTTTTGATTCCTACAGGTAAAGCGGTTCCTGCAACTGCAGCAAACCTGAAAGAATTTGAAGCACGTCGCGCTGAAATTGAGCGATTAGCTCAAGAGAAGCTAGCTGAAGCACAAAAACGTGCTGCAGCGGTGACTGAATTGGCTGTTGTTACCGTGACCGCGAAAGCCGGTGACGAAGGCAAGCTGTTTGGTTCCATCGGCACAGCAGACATTGCTGCTGCTTTGGTTGAAAAAGGCATTGAGATTGCGCGTCAAGACATTCGTCTATCTCAAAGCTCAATTCGCCAACTCGGTGAATATGACGTTGAGCTACACTTACATGGTGATGTTGAAGTCACTATTAAAGTGGACGTTGTTGCAGCAAGCTAAGAGGCTGCAATAAGGTAACGCTAAACGTTACGCATACATTACGCTAAGAAACATGAGGCCCATTGATTGGGCCTCTTGTTTAATTGGAATAAGTCAATAATGCTAATAATAGCAAGAATAAAAATATAGCCTGTTTAAGTGCACTTGATATAATGCAATGATGAAAGCAAAACAAGAATTAAAAAAACAACGTCCCACTGAGGTCGCTGACTTAAAAGTGCCTCCTCATTCGATAGAAGCGGAACAATCGGTATTAGGTGGTCTGTTACTTGATCAAGGCGCTTGGGATAAAATTGTCAGCGTGGTGGCCGCAGGTGATTTCTATCGACCAGAACATCGCCTGATTTTTCAGGAAATTCATAGTCTCACCGATTTAAACCAACCGATTGACGTGATTACGGTCTCTGATGCGCTAGAGTCCAAGGGGGAGCTTGAGAAGATGGGGGGGCTGTCTTATTTGGGCGAGCTTGCAAAAAATACCCCGAGTACCGTTAATATTACTCATTATGCCCATATTGTGCATGAACGTGCTGTACTACGAAAATTGATTGATACGGCTAATGGTATTGCTGAAAGTGCATTTATGCCTGAAGGGCGTACCAGTGATGAGTTGCTTGATGAGGCAGAAAGTAAAGTCTTTGCCATTGCTGAATCAGGAGTCAAAGAACAAACGGGCCCTGAATCGATTCGTAGTAGTTTTTCCCCAATGTGTTAGACCGAATTGATGAATTATTTCACTCGGGTAATGCAATTACCGGGGTGTCTTCAGGGTTTGATGATTTAGATAGTATGACCTTGGGTTTGCAGCCATCGGATTTAGTGATTGTTGCAGGACGTCCATCGATGGGAAAAACAACCTTCGCTATGAATATCGCTGAGCATGCGGCGCTTCACCATGAAAAACCCGTATTAGTGTTTAGTATGGAGATGCCATCAGAATCATTGATTTTTCGTGTGCTATCATCGCAAGGACGAATTGATCAAAGTAAATTGCGTTCAGGTCAACTTGAAGATGATGATTGGCCGAAGTTAACCAATGCGATGACGATGCTCAATGAGCGCAATAATTTATTCATTGACGATCAGGGCGGCTTAAGCCCTGCTGAGTTACGTGCCCGTGCGCGTCGGCTTGCTCGTGAGCAAGGGGGGCTAGGCATGATTATTATTGACTATTTGCAGTTAATGCAGGTGCCGGGTGAAGATAATCGTACAGCAGAAATCTCTGTTATCTCTCGCTCCTTAAAAGCTTTGGCCAAAGAATTAAATGTCCCTGTAATTGCGTTGTCTCAGCTCAATCGTAGCTTAGAACAACGCTCAGATAAGCGTCCAGTGATGAGTGATTTGCGTGAGTCTGGTGCGATTGAGCAGGATGCTGACTTGATTATGTTCGTTTACCGTGATGAAGTATATAATCCAGAGAGTCAGGACAAAGGCATTGCTGAGATTATTATTGGTAAGCAAAGGAATGGACCGATTGGCACAGTGCGTCTAACCTTTCAAGGCAGGTATACGCGGTTTGATAATTATTCACCGATGAATGAAGAAGGATTCGAGGCTTACCAGTAAAATAAAAAATTGGATGGGTTATGGCTTGTTATTGCACTTGGGGAGAGTGTTTATGGGGCGTGCAACACGTGTTTTACTCAGTCGATCTGCATTACTTCACAATTTAAAAAAGGTTCGTCAAAAAGCGCCGAAGAGTAAAGTGTTAGCGATGGTGAAAGCTTATGGCTATGGTCATGGTTTTAAAGTTGCTGAGTATTTAGATACACATGTCGATGGTTTTGGTGTTGCAGCCATTGAAGAAGGGGTTAAGTTACGTGAGCAGGGGATCACCTCGCCGATTGTCTTGATGGAAGGTATTTTTAGTCCTGAAGAATTAAAGCGAGTCGAAGAGTATAATTTTAGTTTGGTGGTTCACTGCCAAGAGCAAATCGATTGGCTTTATAATTATACTGCAAAAATTCAGCCGATTAATATCTGGCTAAAATTAGATACGGGGATGGGGCGTTTAGGTTTTAATTGCACCTCAAAAGAGAGCTTAGATAGCTTAATCGATATTTATACGAGCTTAAAAAAAAGCCATAAAGTTGCTGAATTAGGATTGATGAGCCACTTTGCTTGTGCTGATGAGCCTTGGCATGAATTAAATAAAAAACAAATTTCAGCGTTTCACCGAGTGAAAAAAAAATTACCAGGCCCTTATTCTTGCGCAAATTCGGCGGCGATTTTTAACTTTAATAATGAGACTTATGATTGGGTGCGCCCCGGCATTATGTTGTATGGTATTTCACCGTTTGCAGATATCAGTGCAGAGGAGTTAGATTTACAGCCGGTGATGCATGTGGTCACACAGCTTATTAGTGTGAAGCTGTTACGCCAAGGTGAATTTGTTGGTTATGGTGCAACCTGGCAGTGTCCTGAAGATATGTTGGTTGGAATTATTTCTTTGGGCTATGGCGATGGTTATCCAAGACTTGCACCGAATGGCACGCCATTTTTAGTTCACGGTGAGCGTTGTGGTTTGGTCGGGCGTGTGTCTATGGATATGATTGCGATCGATTTACGAAAATGCCCTGAAGTGTCGGTCGGTGAGCAGGTGACCGTTTGGGGAGATGGCTTGCCTGTTGAGGAAATTGCGCAGCATGTTGGCACAATTGCTTATGAACTTGTCTGCAATATGCCTTTGCGTGCACCTTATCTTTGGCAAGATCAGGTTAACCTAGCTGAGGGGGTTCTTCTGGCAGGTAGCGAGCAATAATATTTTGAATCAGTTGCACGTATTTTTCGCCTTTAATCGAGTAAGCGGTGAGTCCTGCTGCAAGCTTAAAGGGTGATAAAGTTTGATGGTCAGCACGCATTTTGGCGCGTAAATCACGCAATTTTTGATAGGCGCCGAGTGTGTTTAAAGTGTGAATATAAGCACGTACTGAATCGGTAGCTGATGAATAACTGGCCACTTCCCAGCGGCTGCCCTCGGGGCGAGCCTTGGGGATAATACCGCAACCCGAGCGATGGCAGCGCATGCCAAAAAAATTATTACCCTCTGTAGCAAAGCGGGAGCGGCCCCAGTTCGATTCATTAATGGCTTGTGCGGTGACTAAGGCACTGGGGATAATATCCACACGCTTTAGTAACTGATTAAAGTCCTGTTCACTTCTGCTCTTAAAGTTTAAATTTTTTAATTTATACTGTTTGGCAATTTTTTTAAGTTGGTTAATGTCTTGGTTAGAGAGTGTTGTTTGCTGCATTAAATTGAGAATTTTTTTACGCTTTTGTAGAATCTTTTGGTTGACTTGATTTTCGCTTTGGGTGATTTTTTCAATAAATTGTTGTTGAGAGGGGGCAGGGGCGAACGCTTTTTGTAAGCGTGCTGTATTTGTTTTGAGGACTGGTGTGGTTGTTGTTGAAAATTGTTGTTGAGTGAGGTAGGCGGCCGCAATGACAGCAAGGCTTAGCATGGTATAATGTATCCTTGTACGCATTGTTGTTGCTCCATTATCCTCTCACCTTTATTGTAACTATAAGAAAAAATATTTTAGAAGGCTAAGCATAGTATGAGCAAACAAAAAAACCAATATGTTTGTAATGACTGTGGCGGTGTGACTAAAAAATGGTTAGGCCAATGCCCACATTGCCAGCAATGGAATACTTTAACTGAAGTGAAAGAGGTGGTGCCGAGTCGTCCGGGGCGCAGTCAACGTTTTTCTGGATATGCAGGTGTTGATGCGCCTGAGGTGAAGAGTTTAAATGAAATTACCCCGGAGCAAATTAGCCGTCAGCCTGTCGGTATTTCTGAATTTGATCGAGTGCTTGGGGGGGGGTTGGTGCATGGGGCTGTCACTTTATTAGGCGGGGATCCAGGGATTGGCAAATCCACTTTATTGTTGCAAACATCGGTAAAATGCACGAGTTTTGGTAAGGTTTTATATGTGACCGGTGAAGAATCGCTCGAGCAGGTGACACTCAGATCAAAACGTTTAGGCTTGTCTCAAGAAGTTGATTTGAGATTATTAGCAGAAACGCAGGTTGAGCGTATTTTAAAAGCGGCAGAAATAGAGCGACCTAAAGTGCTGATTGTCGATTCGATTCAAACGATTTTCACTGAGAGTTTACAATCTGCCCCTGGTGGTGTGGCGCAAGTGCGTGAGAGTGCGGCGATACTGACGCAGTTTGCTAAACGTACTGGGATTTGTTTATTTTTAGTGGGTCATGTGACTAAAGAAGGCGCGCTCGCTGGGCCGCGGGTGTTGGAGCATATGGTCGATACGGTGCTTTATTTTGAAGGGGAGCAAGATAGCCGTTTTCGCTTATTGCGCGCGGTGAAAAACCGCTTTGGTGCGGCCAACGAATTAGGTATCTTTGCGATGACCGAAACTGGACTTAAAACAGTAAGCAACCCATCCGCGATATTTTTATCGCGTTATGAAGACTTGCAGCCAGGAAGTTTGGTGATGGTCGCCTGGGAAGGAACACGCCCCCTGTTGGTTGAAGTCCAGGCATTGGTTGATGAAGCGCATTCACCTAACCCGCGGCGGATTGCTGTCGGGTTAGATCAAAATCGTTTGGCGATGCTGCTTGCCGTATTAAATCGCCATGGTGGTGTTGCAAGTTATGATCAAGACGTTTTTATTAATGTCGTTGGAGGGATGAAAATTACTGAGACCGCGGCTGATTTAGCCTTGTTATTAGCTTGTGTGTCGAGTTTACGTGGCAAGGCGCTCTCGCAAGAGTTAATTATTTTTGGTGAAGTTGGGTTATCAGGGGAAATTCGTCCGGTACAACGTGGCCTGGAGCGGATTAAAGAAGCAGCTAAGCATGGCTTTACTCAGGCGATTGTGCCGTTCGCAAATTGCCCTAAACAAGCGGTCGAAGGAATCGAAGTGATTGGTGTGAAGCACTTAGAAGATGCACTGGCTGCACTATAATTAATTACGGAATCATATTTTATTGCTTTATTTATAGGATGGAAATGATGAACAGAGGATGTTTAGAGTGCTGTAGCTTAATCGTAATAACCGCACTTATTGCAGGTTGTGCGCAAAACTTCAATCGTCAAGAAGTCGGTGCGGCAACAGGAGCGGTTGTCGGTGGTGTTGCAGGGCAAATGTTTGGTAAGGGCAGTGGCCGGGTAGCGATGGCAATCGGCGGTGCTGTTTTAGGTGGATTAATTGGCTCTAAAATTGGTCAATCGATGGATCAACAAGATAAGGTGAAGTTAAATCAGAGCTTAGAAACGGCTAAAACCGGTCAAGTAAAACGTTGGCGCAATCCAGACACTGGCAATCGTTATAGTGTGGAGCCGGTTCGAACCTACCAGCGTTATAATAAACAAGAGCAGCGTAATCAATATTGTCGAGAATTCCAGCAAAAAGCAATAATTGCAGGGCAGGAACAGCAAATTTATGGTACGGCTTGCCGTCAACCAGATGGGACATGGAAAATAATTTCAACCGGAAAATAACAAATTTATTAATATCGGCTTAACTTAGGATTTAAATTAAGCCGGCTCACTTTATTTTGTTATATGTTTGTTACTGTTTTCGGTTGTGATTATTTATTTTGTAAATATTTTGTCTTATCGTGGTTTATATTAAATATGGTGAATACCTTATGGTTTGCTTAAATAGCGCATTATTTATTTGCGAATAGAGGAGGTTTTTGCTGATTTTAAGTCCATCTTAGGCATAAAATAAGTTAATTTTCTAACTTTTGATGATTAATATTAAGTAATTGCACGAATGTTGTTGCATTTGTATGGAAAATGACTTATAAATCTTAGGACATGTAAATAATGAAAGGGTATTGTGATGCCAAGAAAGAAAGCGACAACAACAAAAAAGCAGCTGCACCTGCAGGCCGTAAGGCAAAATTCTCTGCGATTGCAGATCGTATGACTAAAATCCAAGTGGTAAACAGCATTGCTGATGAGACAGGATTGCCTAAAAAAGACGTATTGCAGGTTTTTGAAAGCTTGCGTATTCTAATTTCACGTCATATGAAAAAACGGGGTTCTGGTGAATTTACTATTCCAGAAGTGGGTGTGAAAATTCGCCGTTCTAAGAAGGCGGCAACAAAAGCGCGCACAATTATCAGTCCATTCAATGGTGAAGAAATTCACGTTCCGGCAAAACCTGCACGGACAACAGTGAAGGTGACTGCGCTTAAAGCATTGAAAGAAACTGTTCTATAAATTTATAGAGTGCAGTAACATGCTTTTTAGATAATGAGTGCTAATCCGCACTCATTTTTTTATCTTTGCTTAATGCTAGCGCATGCTCTGTTTATGAATGTGTTTTTCTTAGTGTTTATAAAATTAATAAGGTAAATTCCCGTGACTTATCAGCTAGGTGGTGCAGAGGAAGAGCAAAAACGTCTTGAAGAGCAAGCAAAGCTTTATGGGGATGATGTTTATTTCCAGCTAAGTGACAATATGAATGTATGTGAATTTGGCTGCGGCAGTGGTGCAAATTTATGGATTGCAAAGAAGC
>NZ_MDTU01000001.1:684895-689323 GCF_001720395.1 Piscirickettsia litoralis | reverse complement strand
TAAAGGAAACTATGTTGGTTTAGATATTCAAGATAGGCAAATCAATAAAGCACGGGAAAAAGCGCTTTCTATGCAAATCAGCAACGCTGACTTTTATCTGTCCGATGCGAGAAGAACGCCTATTTCATCTGGTTGGGCTGATCTGTCTTTTTGTCGCTTAGTGTTGGTTCACAACCCGCAGCCATCACACCTTATTGCTGAAATGGTCAGAACTGCAAAAGTGCAGGGGAAGGTTCTGGCAATCGAGCCAAATAATTTGTCATATATTGCTTATAACAAGCCTTATTTGAATAAGTGTTACCATGCCTGAGTGCAATACATGTACCGCCCAACGCAAGGAACGCTAGATATTTGCCCGCAGTTATAGTATTTGTTCCAGTTGGCTGGACTTTCTAATATTGTAATTAGGCAACACCCTATTTATATTGACTCTCGGCAACCCAAAATATTAAAGTCTTTTTATAAAAATTGGCTGGGTATGTTGGAGCCAGTGAAAGAAGAGCTGCTTGAAAATGAAGTAATTTCATTGGATGACATCTATCAAGCTGAGAAGGAAGCAGAAAGAATCAATGAAGGTGATAGTCTTTATCAAAGTCTATGGGTCGCAGAAGGAATTAAGCAGGTTTAAATACAAAGATTCTTAGCTTTTAGTTGAGAATTATATTCGCTAATGATAACAGGCTTGGTACTTTATTTTTGAATTTGATATTGAAAGAGATGGTGCGAGAGGAGAGACTCGAACTCTCACGGGTCGCCCCACTGGAACCTAAATCCAGCGCGTCTACCAATTCCGCCACACTCGCACTTAGTTGTTGTTCAGGCTTATGCCCTGCAACGAGGACCTATTATGCGGATTTTGAAATAGAAGTCAACAACTTTATAATATTACTATACAATTTTTTTAATTAAGCAGAGAAAGACGATGAAACAAGCCGCTTATGTAGAGATTGCTAGCCTTCTTTTAGAGCTAGAAAAGGCGTTGCGTGCCCACAGCCTTTGGGAAGAGCACGCGCCTGCTGAGAGTGCGTTATCAAGCCAGGAGCCTTTTTGTGTGGATACCTTGGCCTTTAGCCAATGGGTGCAATGGATTTTCTTGCCTCGAATGAAGGTTATTGTTGAAACGCAAGGTAATTTGCCCTTAGCTTCTAATATCATGCCGATGGCAGAGGAAGGCTTAAAAGCCCAAGGGGTTAATGGGCAGGAAATTATACAGCTTTTTAAGCAATTCGATGATTTGGTTTCTCAATAATGTAAAGCTGATTAGTTCTTGTTATATTAAGATTTAATCTTAAGTCATAAGCTCGATGCTTTCTTGCCAGGATGAAGGGTGTTGGACTTCAAATGAGGGGAGGGAAGCGAGCAGCTTTTTACCATATGCTTTATAGATGATGCGATCATCGAAGAGCACAAGCTTGCCTTGGTCAGATTCAGTACGAATCAGACGGCCTGTCCACTGAATAAGTTTTAAATGTGCTTCTGGTAGAGTGTGCTCGATGAAAACATTTTTATTCCGTTGTTTAAGTTCGTGCTCACGTGTGCGTGCTTGAGGGGTGCTGGGCATGGCAAATGGAAATTTTTTGTATAATGAGTGTATTACAGTAGTTTCCTGGTAAGTCTAAGCCTTCGGCAAGAGATTGCAAGCCAAACAGAGCATGGGATTGGTTTTGGTCAATATGGCGTTTAAACTGCTCGATTAGCTGATGTTTAGGCAAGTCTCCTTGGCAGGTGATTTTGTTCTGGAGGCTTTTGGGTAGTGTGCTAAAGGTGCTTTCCAGGCTTTTTTGACTGGTAAAAAGAACCAGGCAGCCTTGATTAAATTCCTGTAGTACGGCTTTTAAGAAGGTCTGAAATTCTTGTAAATGTTGATCATTTATATGTGTAGGTGTTGATTTTAGTTTAGGAATAATCAGCTGGGATTGATCATAGGCGAATGGAGAGGGACAGCTGATGGATTTAACCGTATGATTTTTTTGTAGGTGTAACCCCATTTTTCGAGCAAAATGCTGGAATTGGCCGGAGATTTTCAATGTTGCTGAACACAGGGTAATCGCTCCAGGAGCGCGCTGCCAAAATAACTCAGAAAGCTTGTGGCTGGTATCGATTAAACTGATATGAAAGCGATAATCCTCTTGCTCCTTTACTTTGCCCAAGGTTATCCAACGAGCTTGCCTGGCACCTTGTGCATCTTCTTTTTGAGGGAAGTGTTGCCAGACTTTTAACATATTCTCAAATGCACCGATAACAAACTCTAACCGGCTCTGTAATTGTTGCTTCTTTTCGAGCGAATCTATATGAGCAGCATCAAAGTATTCGACAAATAGTGAAACCTGTGTTAAGCAGTTACGTGTTAAGGTGGCTAATTGCTGGATCTCTTTGGCTAAACTGTCTGGAAAACTATCTAGAAATATCCATTCTTTGCCTGTTGCTTGCTCTCTAAAGTTTAAGTGTAATATTTTTTTTCAGCTGGATTAAGCCATCGATGATTTGCTCACTGAGCTCAAAGGCATTAAAAAAGCTCTTGGGCGGATTATCAAAAAAAATCTTTGCATTTGAGGAGCGTTTGCCTGGCTTCATGTGCTTGTTCCTTGCTTGAGGATAAAGAAACCTCTTGAGCTAAGCTGTTAATCGACTGTTCTGGCAAATGATGAGCTTCGTCGATAATATAAATTGATTTTTCAGGGTCAGGGAGTATCGTGCCAAGCCCTAGCCAAATATCAGCGAGCAAGGTCGCATGGTTGGTGATGATAATGTCTGCTGATTTTTGTCGTTCACGTGCACTAAAAAATGCACATTCTTTAAAAAAGTGGCAACGACGATTGAGGCAGCCGGCCCGATCTGTTGAGACTTTTTGCCAAAGCGATTCATCAACTTTAAACGATAAGCTATCTTTATCTCCTGACCAGTCGCCTTTTTCCAAGGCATTACGTAACGGAGTTAAGCGTTCGAGCATGAATAAATCATCGAGGGCATAAAATTTGTGATGGCAAATATAACGCCGCCGCCCTTTGGCGATTTCTGTGTGTAAAGAGAGGCCAAGCAGCTTTTCAACCTGGGGAATATCCTTGCTGATCAATTGCTCCATGAGTTGAATAGTCGCTGTGGCGATAACAAGGGTTTTGCCTTGTGCTTGTGATAGAGCACCCAATAAATAGCCAAAGCTTTTACCGATTCCTGTGCCGCCTTCACAGAGCAAAATATAGCGATGATGAATGCTAGCGGCGACAGCTTGAATCATCCGCTGTTGGCTTGGACGACTGGAAAACCCGGCTTTTGTTAGACGTTGATTAATTTCAGTAATATGCATAGTAATAATTATTTATTTTCGAGCAGTGATGCAGGAACCTCATCAAGGAACTCTTGTGTGGTTTTAAGTAGCCATTGACGTAAAGGGGCTATTTTATTGCGGGTCAAAAAGTTATTTGGGTAGGTGAGGTACAGATCATGAATGCCTGGAATTGTTTCTTGGGTTGGGATGATTAAGTGACCGAGTTTGAGTAAATTTGCAACTAAAGGGAGGTGAGTAACTAAAATGCCTAAGCCATTTAGTGCCGCTTGGATGCCTTGAATGGTATGCTCGAAGGTCAAGCGTTCTTCAACCTGAGGTTCGGCGCATTGGTAGTGCTTACACCAATTTTCTAGGTCATTGGTGCGGACGGTATGGCGAATATTAATAAACGGGTAAAGATGAATAAGACGGCTAGCCTTTAATGGTGCAGGGTCTTGTAATAACTTTGGACTGCATACAGGCACAAGGCGATCTTGTAATAAAAAGTCACTACAGTAGTCATCTTGGTGATCTTGAGAATTATATTGAATTGCAGCATCAATATCATTGAACTGCAAAGAGTTTGGGCGCAACGGTGTCGCTAAGCGTAGCTCAAGATCAGGTGAAGAGGCTTGAAAGTCCGCTAAACGTGGAATCAACCAATAGGTTGCCATACTTGATGACAGGTTGAGGTGAATAACGGTTGAATGCTGATCTTGGGTGAGTTCAACGGTGGCATCATTAATGATACGCAGGGCTTTATGGATATGCTCGGCATAGCGTTCACCTTCTTCGGTTAACGCGAGGCGATTGCCTGGTTTACGCAGAAATAATGTTTTGGCTAGATAGCCTTCCAAGCGCTTGATATGCTGACTGACCGCAGAGTGAGTCATATTGAGCTCTTCACCTGCACGTGAAAAATTGAGTTGGTCTGCAGCAATATCGAAGACTTTCAGAGCGTTAAGTGGTGGGAGGTGCTTTTTTACTGTCATACGGGTTTACTAATCATACTGTAAGAAATACTAACAATTTAACACAAAGTATGGAGTATAGTGAAATATAGAGAGTGTAAATAATTCTGTGTAGACGCTACGTTTACATATATTTGGCTAAATGGTTAGTTTTTTGGGGGGAAAGGTCAGGGCCTTCCAATTTTCACGTGC
>NZ_MDTU01000001.1:670948-684870 GCF_001720395.1 Piscirickettsia litoralis | reverse complement strand
ATAAAGAAAATTAATTAAGGTTAAATGGACTCTTAAGTGAGTCCGTAGCTTTTCTTTATATTTTCTAATTGCCCATTGTTTTTAATATTAGCAATCCACTTGTTTACAGCAGTTTTTAATTGAATGTTTGATTTTTGCATCATATAAGCTTTATTACTGTGTGTCAGTGGATTATTGATATTCACTGGGCATAACTCAGGCATGAGGCTATGACGGTAGCTTGCTTCAATAGAGTCAGTAAACATTACATCTGCTTTTCTATTCAGCAGGTATTCAAATGGTAATTTATTATTTTTAACAATAATAATTTGAGCGTAATGGATTGTTTCTTTTGCGAAGTTTAGATTAGTTCCACCTAGATTTTCAACAATTTTAACATCAGGCTGGTCAATTTTTCTTAATGTTTTAAATTTGGTTAAATCTGCACATCGAATGAGTGGTACCTTGCCATTAGTGAGAACAGGTTGGCTAAAGCTAAATTGTTGTTGGCGTTTTTTAGTAATTGTGATGACCCCCCATCGCAATATCGAACTTATTTGCTGCCAAATCCTGGGATAGGCTAGGCCAACGAGTGTGAATAAATTTGACCTTAACACCAAGATTTTTCGCAAGATTATGAGCCATCGTAATAGCAAAGCCTGAATATTGTTGATTTTTCTTGTTGAAAACAGTTAAAGGTGGATAATCACCTGTAGTTCCTACTTTAATGAGGCCTGTGTGCTTAATTTGAGCGAGTGTATCTGCATGAGATAAATTTGAGCTCGTTGCAAGTAAAAGTAAAGGTAGAGTAAGGTATTTCATAGTTAAGCCCGGTATTCGATGATTAAACCAAGACTTATTATAGTGATAAGCTATCGAAGTACAATACAGTAAGGGGGAGGTGAGATTATTATAATTTGGAAAGCAACTGGCACGATTGCTCATGCAGATATTCTAATTGGTCGATTTTTGTACAAAATTTTTAACCTTTTTAGTCAGGCCGATTGGCTTAACTCGCTTTGTGATTAAGGGTTCACAGCGCTCAAAGTAAGACGGGATTGCGGTTAAAATGCATAGCTTTTCCTTGTTGCTGCGGATGAGTTTTAACTATGTCGTCCAATAAATGCTGTTCTGTTTTAAATCTTTTGCTATCGCATCAGGTAGGGAAAAGCTATTTACTAAGTATGTAAAAAGTATATAGCTTCGCTTGAGGTCACTGATGAAAGTCATTGCTAGGTGAGAGTGATGAGGTGCGATTGTTCATTTTGAAAACTGAACGAATACACCAGATTGAGTTGAGAGTGATGAACGTGGCGAAAGCAATATAGCTTAGCATTTGCCATATCGGTGTATAAATTTTGTAATAATCATAAAGCAAGGCAGGAATATAGAGAGTAATACTTAATAGAGAAAATACGTTCGCTGTTTTTCCTAGCGTGACTTTTTTTAAATGAGATTGCGGTGACGGTGAGCGCAGAGCCGGCAATTACAACTAAATCAAGGAAAATATAATAAATTTGGGCGCCTCGGCTGATTCCGTCAATATTTATCGTGTTGATGATGAGCCAGAGTATATAAGATGAGCACACGAGTGATTGTATAGTTAGGAAATATAATCGCTTCACGAGTTTGTTTTTAAGTTAAGGGTTATTTTAATGTTAAAAATGCTGTTGACGATGACAAGTATGGCGAACAAGGTGTAAGGGAGATGACCGAAAAACTCTTTTGTGGGAGCGATATTGTTATAGATAGCCACCGCTGCGGAGCAAATCGTGCAAATGATGAGTAACATTAGAGTCGTGTATTTACTTGACGCTTTTTTTAGGTAGCAGGCAAAGACCGTTGCAATAAATGCTGCGATAGCGAGGCTGTCGCTGATCGTTAAAAAAGCTCTGGTTTGCATGCTTAAGCCGTAAAGGTTGAGATAGTTCACTGTGATTGAATATGAAAGTGCAAGGCATATTGCAAGTTGGCTAGCTAGGAAAATAAACAATCTCACTGATATCCATCCCCGTTGTTTTATCACTTTTAGAGTAGATAGTTAATAACACAGGTTGAACGGTGATGATATAGAAAAAACCACTTAAAAATTTATGTTGGGTTTAAGGTGTAAATGATTGATAAAGCCCTAGGAGAGGGCTTCATCGGTTGTTTTGGTTGATTTTTCTTGAGCGTTATTCGCTTCTTTATTTTTTTCTTCTTCTTCTGGAGGGAGCATGATATTTAGTTCAAGCACTGAACGGTCTTGATCTTGATTCAGCTCGACTTTGATTTGCTCGCTATCAACGTGAACATATTTTTTGATCACTGCCATAATTTCTTGACGTAACAAGGGAAGGTAATCAGGATTGTTTTGGCGCTGATTACGCTCATAGGCAACAATGATTTGTAGCCGTTCTTTAGCAACATCTGCACTGCGTTTGCGTTTATTATTACTATTAAAAAAACTAGTCGAGGATGCTCATGCTCTAAGCCCTCCTAATAAACGTTGAAATAAGCTTTTCTTTCTTGCTGTAATAAAGCGGTACTCAACTTCTTCACCTAAAAAGCGCGAAACGGCATCAGCATAAGCTTGCCCAGCATCACTTTCTTTATCAAGAATGACTGGGTTACCTGTATTAGAAGCACGCAAAACTGCCTTTGATTCTGGAATGACTCCCATTAATGGTACAGCAAGGATTTCTTTAACTGATTCGATATTGAGCATATCGCCATTTTCAACACGCTCGGCATTGTAACGTGTGAGTAATAAGTGCTCTTTGACGGGCGATTCACCCTGTTCTGCCCGATGAGATTTACTGGATAATACACCAAGAATCCGATCTGAGTCACGCACCGAAGACACTTCAGGGTTAGTGACAATAATTGCTTCATCTGCAAAATAAAGCGCCATCAATGCACCTTTTTCAATGCCGGCAGGGGAGTCGCAGATAATGTAATCGAATTTTTCTTTAAGTTCATTTAAGGCTTTTTCAACGCCTTCTTTGGTTAGCGCGTCTTTATCCCGGGTTTGTGATGCGGGAAGAATATAGAGGTTATCGACATGCTTATCTTTAATTAGCGCTTGGGTGAGGTTCGCTTCGTCTTGTAAGACATTAACGAAGTCATAAACAACGCGACGCTCGCAGCCCATGATTAAATCTAAATTACGTAGGCCGACATCAAAATCAATTACGACGGTTTTATAGCCTCGTTCTGCAAGGCCGGTTGCAAATGCTGCACTGGTTGTAGTTTTACCTACACCGCCTTTGCCGGAAGTAATAACGACAATTTTCGCCACGATAGTTTCCTTTAATTAGTTTTAGTTATAATGTTATAAATTTAAGAGCAATTTTGTTATGTATTTTAATTAAAAGCAAGTGAATTTACAGCGGCCGTATCAGTAATTGATTATGTTCCAAGTAAATTTGCAGGTGATTGTCTTTACTATGACATTGAATTTCTTCGTTAATTTTGTATTGACCGGCGATAGAAATAAGTTCAGCCTCGAGACGATCGCAAAAAATTCGTGCATCTTGATTGCCATTTACACCAGCTAAAGCACGGCCCTTTAATGTGCCATAAACGTGGATATTACCCTCGGCAATGAGTTCTGCCCCAGGGCTGACACTGCTGACAATGATCAAATCACCTTCGCCGTTATACACTTGTTGGCCTGAGCGTACTGGTTTTGTGATAATTTTATTTTTTGTTTTTGCTGTTTTATTTTCTGATTGGCTTACGTCTTCTTGTTTTAAGTCTTTTTGTGTGTTGTTTCAGCTTCAACGATTGCTTCTGTTTCTTTCGTTTTCCTGGGGCTTTTAGCAGGTTCTGAAACCGGTTTCGGTGCGATAGCAATGGCTTTTTTAGTTATGGCATCTTCTTTTGCTGCCGGTAAGATAGCAAAGCCTGCTTGTTGTGCGCTCATCTGTTGTGTTTTGTTACCACCGCGGACAGCGACTGGAATCAGCCCTAAACGTCGGCAACTATTTTGAATTGCAAAAAAGTCGGGGACTTCGGCTTGCTTGAATTGACTAATATCAAGAACAGTCGGAGTATGCTGGAAAAAATCTGGAGCATGTTTGACTTTTTCTTGCAGTTCTCTTTCCAATTGCTTGATATCACTATTATAAATAAGAAGCACGGTGAGAGTGAACAAGCTGCCTTTGAGTTGGCATGTTGGGGTCGCTGCTTTTTCGGTTTCATTTAAAAGTGTATTCATAACCTGATGTTTTTCATTCTTTATTTTAGTTTATTCACCTACACTGTATGGCACTGCTGTAAAGAACTCAAGTGCTTTGCCGATATTAAGGTACAGGAAGGACAGTTTAGCAGTAAAGGATGCCTTGATGAAGGGGAAAACAAGCTTAAACGTGAAGCAAGAGGGTTGGCATCCGCGGTCAGGTTTGTGCTGTTTTTCAACTCAATTATTTTTATTTATTATTATTTCTGTTTGTTTTTCTTTATTTTTATCGTTATCTGCAATAAGTTTCGCAGCCACACCGGGTAAAGTTTATGATACGCGCATTTTAGTTGATGCTTCTGATGATTTAGCAAAAAAATGATCCGAAAAAATTGCGTATAGAGGCATTGAGAATGCTCGTCAGCTTGTTGCCTAAAGGCAGTTATGCAGGGGTTTGGGAGTTTGGTGATTTAGTTAATATTAATATGGCCTATGGCAAAGTCAATCAGCATTGGCTACAAGAAGCAGATAATAAAGTTAAAGAGCTTGAGCGGCAAACACGATTTAGCAATTTGGATGAAGCCTTACGCAAGGTTACCGAAGGCTGGCATGGCGGTGATCCAAGCAAAGAGCGTAATATTATTATTTTAACTGGTAGTAAGCTGCGTGTGAGTCACAAAGAAGGTAAAAACCTTGCGAATGAGTCACGTATTATTGATGAGTTAATTCCCTCATTACAGCAGCGTGATATTCGCGTTTATATCGCATCATTTGCAGATGTTGATGCTGATCAAAGTCATCATAAGGCAGAAGATCAAGACAGTGCATTAAGTCGTTTAAGTGCAGCAACGGGAGGACGTGTTTACTCTATAAAGAGCAAAGAAAGCTTACAACGTGCCTTTTTAAATATATTTACACAAGTCGCTGCGGTGGATGAAATTCCTATTTTTAAAAATGCTTTTTATATTGATCGTAGTGTTGAGGAAGCGACTGTTTTATTACTACGAAAAGACAATACAAAAACTGCAAAACCGGTGATGTTAAAATCCCCCGTCGGCGTGACTTATTCTTATAATCGTCATCCAAAATGGATTCAGTGGGTGAAGCGTGATTTATTTAGCTTAATTACTTTATCAAAACCGTTGTATGGCCAATGGCATATTTTAGCTGATTATTTAAGTCCGATGAGTAAAGTATTGATCGCCACGCAATTACAGCTTGCTGTCTCTGAGTTGCCAAAAATTGCTTTTGCGGGAGAGCGTTTTCAGCTAAAGGCAAAAATTTTAAATCAAGGGAAATTACTTAAAGATCCAAATTTGGTTAAAGTCATTAAGCTTGTGAGTAATATTCGCATGGGCGAGCAATCGACACGTAAAATTATCGCCTCAGCTAAGCCAGGTGAAGCGGTTTATATGATGGATTTTGCTGCGATGACAACGGTAGATCACGATCCTTCGATGATAGAGATCAGCTTATTTGCCGATGGAATTACGTTTGAGCGCGAATTTGTCCAGAGTGTGCAAGTCTTTAACTCGCCGGTGGTCTGGAAGCATAAGGTGGTGAGCGAGGAGCAAAAACCTGTTTATGCGGTAAATATCAGTCCTCGTGATGATTTAATCGAAAGTGATCGCTTAAAGCTGCGTATTTTTGCAAAGCCTTCAGAAGGTCAACATGAAGAAGTTACCTTGGAAAAGCAAGCGAATGGTTCGTGGATGTTTTGGCTGCCGGCATTACATGTGGGGCAAAACTATCAACTTCTTGCTCATGTGTCTGGAGTAACGGTTGCAAAACGACCTTTTGGTATTTTGGAGTCGGTTTATCAGATTGATGGCACGGTTGTTCCGCCACCGCCGGTTGCAGAAGATGATATGGCAGAAACTAGCGCACCTGAAGAAAGGGCGAGTGAAGAGCAAATGACAGAAGAAACTGCACCATCAGAAGGAGAACTTCTTGGTGAAGATGAGTCGAGTGATGAAGGTGTAGAAACAGAATCCGAAGAGTCTTCAGAAAGCGATTTTGCTGAAGGGGATGCAAGCGAGGAGGCTGTTGATGAAGCGGTGAGCAGTTCAATGGAAAGTGGCAGTTCTTCATTAGTAACCGTACTCTTCTTTGTTATCCTGATCATTACCGTGCTTGTTAGTGCCGTATTAATTCCAGTTATTATTATTATGCGCAAGCGTCAGAAAAAATTATTACAAAGTATGGCTGAGGGAGAAGAGACCGAGGGTGCAGGCAAAGATGAGACTGTAAATGATGAGAAAGAAAAGGGAGAGTCGTGATGAGTGCAGCGTTAATCATTGGTACTCTTATTCTTGAGGCGATTATCATTATTTTATTGTTTTGGTTTCTTGGTGTGCGCTCTCGTGGCAAAAAAATAAAAATGTTGGCAGATTATGTGCAAGAGTTAAAAAAGAGTGATGAAGAACGGCTTAAATTACTCACTCAGTTTATTACTCATAAAACTAAATTTGAAGAGCCGGAGAAAATTGCGCCGCAAGTCATTCATCTTGAGGGAACGATTTATCAAGAAATAGTCGAGCTATTATTAAATTTTAAAGTAGAACAGCTAACAGCTCTAGAAAAATCAATCGAGCGCCTCAGTTTGCTGAATCAAGATATCAGTTTTGATGAAGACGCATCAGATGAAGAAGAAGCTGCACTTGATATGAGTATGGAAGAGGATATTAGCGAAGATTAAAAAATGGAACTAATTGTGATGAGTGGATATGAAATGTGAGTGCTTTGTTTTGTATAACCCCACGGGGGTTACCCGTGGATATTTGCTTGTTTAATCTCAGAGCTTAGTGCTGATGATCTTCACCAAAAAGCACAGTATGAGTGAGTTTTTTTAACTCGTTTGCCGCTATTTCTGGGGTGACATCTTGGTGCTGCTCTGCGAGGACATCGGCAGCATCCTTGATCATAGCGTTTAAGACCTGTGCGGTGGCATTAATATGCATGAATACGGGTTGATTAAAAATAGTTTCATTCTCATCGAAGTTGCTGGTGTGTTCGTTGATGGTTTTAATTGTTGACTCGTATAGCATATTGCATAGCGATTCGAAATTTGCTTGTTCTTTTTCTTCGCTGAGTTCGATGTCTTGGCTCATATTTTTTCTCATTTAGGGTTGGTTAGCTAATGATGGTAACTGTTTTGAGAGGTTTTTACCAATAAGCAATACGTCTTCACCAATAAATCCGTTGAAGGTGAGTGTTACCACTCACGAATCAGCTCATCCATTTTATCTTTAATTTCGCTCCATTTTTCCGCATCTTCAGGAGCTTCTTTTTTCTCGGTGATGGTATGGTCTGCCCAAGCTTGAGCTAGCTCTGCATTGAGCTCAAGAAAGTGCTCTTGCCCTGCGGGAATTTCATCTTCGGCGAAAATTGCATTTTCTGGGCATTCAGGTTCGCAAAGTGCACAATCGATACACTCATCCGGGTCGATGACGAGAAAATTAGGACCTTCTTTAAAACAATCTACAGGACAGACTTCTACACAGTCGGTGTGTTTGCAGCGTATACAGCTTTCGGTGACAACAAATGCCATAGTAACCCTCAACGGTCGTTATTGTTTATATTATCAAGTTTAGTGGGCAACAGTGTAACATGGATTGATAATGTAGGGGATGACTGATAAAGAGCATCTAGTATCTCATGGTTGGAAAGGGTGAGAGTGGTGGCGATGAGGGGGCCTTAAAGTGTACGCTTGGTTTTTCTAGGTAGAGTTGCTACTATGAGCGCACAAACAATAGGCATTAAAATTAATATTATTTTGATAAAGAACAGAGAGACTGATGGATAAACGTTTATTAGAAATCCTTGCGTGCCCAGTGTGCAAGGGCAAAGTGACTTATGATAAAAAGCACAGTGAGTTAGTGTGTAAATTTGACCGTTTAGCCTATCCGGTGCGCGATACGATTCCTGTGATGCTCGAAGCTGAGGCGCGAGAGTTGTCCAGTGAAGAGTTAGAAGCGGTGCGAGAAATCAGTTAATTGATTCTTAAAACTTCATTGATGGGGGTGGTCAAGCTTGTGGACAACGGTCTTGGGTCCAACATGATGCTCATAAAACCAATCTGGATTCTTGACGAGGGCGAGGGCATTTTTGTAGCCTTGGCGGCGATGATCATCGGCAGAAAGCTCTGAAAATTCATAGTCTTTTGAGTTTAATTCAGTACCTTGCTTTGATTTATAATTAATTTGAGCCACATGGAGCTTGTGCGAGTCGCCATGCTTTAATAAATCTTGTAAGCCTTCTTTTTCTTTAACACTGTCTGGAATATGCGCGCCAAGCTGGGCAATGATGCCCTGTAAATATTGTTTAGAATCATACTGCTCGATAATGGTTCTTAAGTGACTGGCATATTCGATGTCTTTAGCTCGTTCTTGCACTCCATCGAGGGAGTGTGGGGGCACTCCTTTGGGATTAAAGAGGTTGACGAGAAAACATAATCGGTTTTTGTGTTCAGGCTCGTTGGTGACAGCAAGAATCGGCGTATTCGAGTATAACCCGCCATCCCAGTAATAACGACCGTCGATTTTGATCGCTGGAAACCCGGGAGGTAGGGCGCAGCTGGCCATAATGTGTTCTGGGGTTAATGTGTGCTTGGTATTATCAAAAAAGACCTGCTCACCGGTTTCTAGGTCTACAGCGCCAATGCTAAGGCGCATATAAGCCCGATTCAGATAATCAAAGTCGATCAGTTCTGTTAGGGTTTGCTTTAAAGGGTGCGTGTTATAGAAACTGATTTGATCGGGTGTTTTTGGAATTGGCCATAACGGCGAAAGCCAATGTGGGTCAAAAAAATCTCGGTTGGCCAAACATTAATGTTGTTTGTGCACTCCAGTAATTATACAGCTTACGAATACCAAAATAATCGGTGATGGGGAGTGGGTAATGGCGACGTGTAATGCGTGACCAGAACTCATTCAGTTTCTCGATACCTTCATTTGGGGGTTGCCGGCAATAATCGAGGCATTGATGGAGCCGATAGAGATGCCAACAATCCAGTCAGGGCTATACATTTCCTCCATGAGTGCTTCATAAACACCGACTTGAAAGGCACCCATCGCGCCGCCACCCTGGAATAGATAAACCACTTCATCAAAGTAATTAACTTGTGCTGTTGCCACCTATGAGACCTATCTTGTTGATACTCGTTTTTTTAAGTGTAGCTTAAGCAAGCCTGATTTTACGGGGTTTGTTGGTGGAGCATTTGTTCAAAAAACGTGTCTAACCCTATGTAGTCTACGCTTAAGGTTATGCGGGTAGGGTAGATGTATGGCAGATGATAAGAGTATTCAGTCGCAAAAAGATGCAGATAATGCAGTGACTGATGAGTTAATTGAAACTGCACAACGTGATTCAGGCGAAAATGCCATTGAGGAAGCGCTGGAGCAGGTGTTGTCTGATGCGACAGGAAATAGTTCAGAGGACTCCCAATTTGGTAGCTATCAAACGGGTTACCGAGGTGAGGGCTTAGCTGTTGATGAAGGTGATGTTCAAGCAGGGTTGGGCTTAGAGCTTGATGTGGATGCCCAAGGTACAGAGCGTAGTAATGTCGATATTGGTGAAGGAACGCTTTTTAATTTTCAATCTGAATTAAGTGATTTAGCGACTGAGTTTCAAATCGGTGGTGGGCAATCTGGGGTAGGCGCAGGTGCAGCTATTGGTGGTGGCGAAGGGGCTGCTGAAGATACCGCAGAAGGGGGAGTGAACCTCAATAACCTTTTGGGAATTACGCCTGATGTGACCGATGCCGGGTTTGAGCTAGAAGGTTTGATTGATCGGGACCCTGATCCTGGAGCAGAAGAAGAGACTGCGGCTGAGGAAGAAGAGGAAGTTACTGTAGAAGCTGTTAATGTTGCTTCTGATTCGGTGATTGCAGCAGATGATGCACCGCCATTACCTGACCCATCTTTGCCTGATGATACTGATACTGATGCTGCTGCCATAGATGATACGATCGTAGATGATAACTTGGTCGCTGATGACCCTGTGATTGATGATGATCCTATCGTTGTTAACACTGACCCTGTTGCTGTAGATGATAGCTTAGATCTTGCTGAAGATAGTGCTTTTACTTTTAATGTTGCAGATATTTTAGCGAATGATACCGATGCAGATGGTAATCCCTTGACTCTAACAGGGATTAGTCAAGACCCTTCGCATGGCGAACTTACTGATAATGGCGATGGCACTTGGACCTTCACACCGGCTGAAAACTATAATGGCCCAGATAGCTTTACTTATACCGTCTCTGATGGTAATGGCGGATTTTCTACCGCAACCGTTTCTTTAACGATAGACCCAGTCAATGATGATCCTGTTGTGATTGATGGTACTGAATCTGGTTCTGAAGATAGGCCTTTAGTTTTTGATGTTAGCGATTTGATCTCTGATATCGATGGCGATGATGTCTTTATTGACAGTTTCGAGCAGCCTGCCAATGGCGTGTTAACTCTTGATGGTACAGAATTTACCTTTACGCCGAATGAGAATTGGAATGGCGATACGAGTTTTGAATATACCGTTTCTGATGGTCAAGGCGGAACGGATACTGGTTCTGTAGATATTAGCTTGGCGGCGGTGAATGATGCACCGGTCGGTGTTGATGATGATTTATCTCTGTCAGAAGATAATGCCTTAACGTTTAATGCGGCTGATATTTTAGCGAATGATATCGATGTTGATTTAGATACTTTAGAAATCACGGGGATTAGCGTAGAACCTGACCATGGTGAGCTGATTGATAACGGTGATGGCACTTGGACTTTTACTCCAGCTGAGAATTATAACGGCGATGATGCGTTTACTTATACTGTTTCTGATGGTCAAGGCGGTTTCTCTACCGCAACTGTTTCTTTGACGATAGACCCCGTCAATGATGATCCTGTTGTGATTGATGGTACTGAATCTGGTTCCGAAGATACGCCTTTAGTGTTCGATGTCAGTGACTTGATCTCTGATATTGATGGCGATGATGTCTTTATCGACAGTTTCGAGCAGCCTGCCAATGGCGTGTTAACTCTTGATGGTACAGAATTTACCTTTACGCCGAATGAGAATTGGAATGGCGATACGAGTTTTGAATATACCGTTTCTGATGGTCAAGGCGGAACGGATACTGGTTCTGTAGATATTAGCTTGGCGGCGGTGAATGATGATCCAACCGCGATAGATCATACCTTTGAATTAAAAGAAGACGGTTCGATTACCTTTAGTGAAGGTGATTTATTAGCAGGGGCTGAGGATGTCGATGGTGATGATTTGAGTGTGACGCATGTCGCCGATCCTGCTAATGGTGAGCTAGTTGATAATGGTGATGGGACCTGGACGTTCACGCCTGATGAGAATTGGAATGGAGAAACTAGTTTTGATTACACCGTCTCAGATGCTCAGGGCGGTGAGGTGACAGAAACGGTGACTTTGGATGTTGAACCGCAAACTGAGAAGGTTAATGTTCAATTTATTTTAAATGACCAGCAGACGATTAACCCAGATTATACCGATGCACAGACGAATTATACGATTAAGCAACCTGGTGACTTTGGTATAACTGAGTCGATTACCGGCGAGCAGATGAATACGCAGGGTATCGATGACAGTGATCAAATTAGTGTGACTTATCAGGATGAAAATGCGGCTTCTGTACAGTTAGATAGTGGTTGGAATAGCATTAAAAATATTCTTGCGATAAGTGATGAAGCGGCTGATATCAGCCTTTCAGACTTTGTGCGTACCGATGTTCAGCTGGGCGATGGTGGTGATAGCACGGTGAATATTGAGGGTGCGAAGCGCGGTGATATTTCTACCGGAGATGGTAGCGATATTATTGATATTACTGCAAAAACCAATAATGCGGGTTGGAGTAATACGTTTAATATTGCAACAGCGGCGGGCGCTGATTTTATTCATCTGGTGGGTGATCAGGATCTTACTGTCTTTAATGTTAATTCGGGCACAGGCGATGATGTGATTGAGTTAGGGAATGGTTATGCTAACTCAACGATCCATGCTGGTTATGGTGATGATATTGTCCGTGGTGGAACCGGTGAAGATATTATTTTTGGTGGCGCTGGCAATGATCAACTTTTTGGTGGTGCAGGAGACGATGTCTTAAGAGGCGGGCAAGGAGATGATATACTTCGCGGTGGCCAAGGAGATGACCGGTTGCATGGTGGTCAAGGTGACGATCGTTTACACGGTGGAGCGGGAAATGATGTATTGCGCGGTGGTCAGGGTGAAGACCGTTTACACGGTGGTTTGAGGTGATGATGTCCTAAGAGGCGGGCAAGGAGATGATATACTTCGCGGCGGCCAAGGAGATGACCGTTTACACGGTGGTTTAGGTGATGATGTCCTAAGGGGTGGGCAAGGAGATGATATACTCCGTGGAGGTCAAGGAGATGACCGCTTGCATGGCGGTCAAGGCGACGATCGTTTACACGGTGGCGTGGGTGATGATGTATTACGTGGCGGACAGGGTGATGACATTCTACGTGGTGGCCGTGGTGATGATAATTTACATGGTGGTGCAGGCGATGACCGCTTACACGGTGGCGTGGGCGATGATGTGCTTCGAGGCGGCCAAGGGGCCGACGTTTTAAGAGCGGGTGAAGGTGATGATATTCTCCGTGGTGGTCAAGGTGATGATACTTTACATGGAGGCTTAGGTAGTGATGATCTTCGTGGAGGTCAGGGCGCGGATATCCTTCACGGTGGTGAAGGTGCCGATATTCTACGCGGCGGTGGCGGTGCTGACATCTTAGATGGTGGGTCTGGTGCGGATATTGTGTACGGTCGTAGTGGCGATGATGTTGCAAGCTATACGGTTGGCCAATCAGATGGTATTGATCAATATTATGGCGGCGTAGATAAAGACACACTCCAAGTTGAGCTAACTGCTGAACAATTTGAAGACGCTGATATATTGGCTGATTTACATGCTTTAAAACAGTTTATCGTCGAAAATTCTGATGAGACTAGTAATAACGGCCCTAGTGAGACTTTCAGCCATTTAGGTTTGAAAGTTGCTGATTTTGAGAATTTAGAGATTTATGTCGATGGCGAGCCGATAGAGCTTAATACTGGGCCTGATGCTGAGGATGATGCGTTAACGTTAGCAGAAGATGCGGTATTCAGTTTCACAGCAACAGATATTCTTGCAAATGATGAAGATATCGATGGTGATCAGCTGAGTATTACCGGCATTAGCCAAAACCCAGAGCATGGTGAATTAAGTTTTAATAGTGAGACTGGTGAATTTAGTTATGTTCCTGACGAAAACTATAACGGTGAAGATAGCTTTGTTTATACCGTTTCTGATGGTAATGGCGGATTATCTAATGCCACGGTCACGTTCACGATTGATCCGGTGAACGATGATCCGGTGGTGATTGAGGGCAGTGCATCAGGGGCTGAAGATGCGCCACTCGTGTTTGATGTGAGTGATTTAATCTCTGATGTCGATGGGGATGATCATCTATCTATTCAAAATTTCGAGCAACCGGCTAATGGTAGTTTGGTTCTTGAAGGTACGCAATTTACCTTTACCCCGGATGAAAACTGGAATGGCGATACTAGCTTTGAATACACCGTAACCGATGGTGAAGGGGGTACAACCGTGGGTTCTGTGGACTTAACCATAGCCGCGGTGAATGATGGCCCAGAAGCGGGTGATGATCAATTAAATTTAGCTGAAGATAGTGCACTCAACTTCACAGCGGCTGATATTTTAGTCAATGATGAAGATATTGATGGTGATCTGCTGAGTATT
>NZ_MDTU01000001.1:654443-670339 GCF_001720395.1 Piscirickettsia litoralis | reverse complement strand
AAATTTAGCTGAAGATAGTGCACTCAACTTCACAGCGGCTGATATTTTAGTCAATGATGAAGATATTGATGGTGATCTGCTGAGTATTACCGGCATTAGCCAAACCCCAGAACATGGTGAATTACTCTTTAATGTTGAAACCGGCGAATTTACCTTTACCCGGATGAGAACTATCACGGTGAAGATCGCTTTGTCTATACCGTTTCTGATGGTAATGGCGGATTATCCAATGCCACGGTCACTTTCACGATTGATCCGGTGAATGATGATCCGGTGGTGATTGAGGGCAGTGCGTCAGGGGCTGAAGATGCGCCACTTGTGTTTGATGTGAGTGATTTAATTTCTGATGTCGATGGCGATGATCTATCTATTCAAAATTTCGAGCAACCGGCTAATGGCAACTTAACGCTTGAGGGGACACAATTTACCTTTACCCCGGATGAAAACTGGAATGGTGATACTAGCTTTGAATACACCGTAACCGATGGTGAAGGGGTACAACCGTGGGCTCTGTGGACTTAACCATAGCCGCGGTGAATGATGGCCCAGAAGCGGGTGATGATCAATTAAATTTAGCTGAAGATAATGCACTCAACTTCACAGCCGCTGATATTTTAGCAAATGATAGTGATATTGATGGCGATCAGCTCAGTATTACCGGCATTAGCCAAAACCCAGAGCATGGTGAATTAAGTTTTAATAGTGAGACCGGTGAATTTAGTTATGTTCCTGACGAAAACTATAACGGTGAAGATAGTTTTGTTTATACCGTTTCTGATGGTAATGGCGGATTATCTAATGCCACGGTCACGTTCACGATTGATCCGGTGAATGATGATCCGGTGGTGATTGAGGGTAGTGCGTCAGGGGCTGAAGATGCGCCACTCGTGTTTGATGTGAGTGATTTAATCTCTGATGTCGATGGCGATGATCTATCTATTCAAAATTTCGAGCAACCGGCTAATGGTAGTTTGGTTCTTGAAGGTACGCAATTTACCTTTACCCCGGATGAAAACTGGAATGGCGATACTAGCTTTGAATACACCGTAATCGATGGAGAGGGTGGTAGCGACATTGGGTCAGTGAGTTTGAGTATTGAGCCAGTGAATGATGATCCAACGGCGGAATCCCATACTTTTGAGCTAAAAGAAGACGGTTCTTTAGTGATTACAGAGGCTGATTTATTGGCAGGTGCTGAAGATGTTGATGGAGATAATCTATCGGTTACACATGTAACAGACCCTGCTAATGGTGAATTGATTGACAATGGTGATAGCACCTGGACCTTTACGCCTGATGACGATTGGAGTGGTGAAACCAGCTTTGAATATACGGTTTCTGATGGTCAGGGGGGTGAAGTTACAGAAACAGTTCAGCTGAATGTTGAAGAAGGTGCAGAAGAGGCCAATGTTCGCTTTATTGTGAATGATCAGAAAACGATTTATCCCGATTATAGTGATGAAGATAGTAATTATGAGGTGAAGCAGCCTGAAGCATTTGGGACTACTGAAGTGATTACGGGTGAGGAAATGGATACCGATGGTATTCGCGATTCTGATCAAATCAGTGTGACCTATCAGGATGAAAATGCTGCAAGCTTACAGTTAGACAGTGGTTGGAACAGTATTAAAAATGCCTTGGCGCAAAGTGATGAAGCGGCTGATATCACGATGACTGATTTTGTGCGTAGCGATGTGAAATTAGGCGGCGATGGTGATAGCTCTGTTGTAATTGATGGAGCAAAACGGGGTGATATCTCAACGGGTGAAGGTGATGATAGTGTTGATGTGACCGCCAAGACCAATAATGCCGGTTGGAGTAATACCTTTAATATAGATACGGGGGCTGGTGCTGATGCAGTGAGCCTCGAGGGTGATAAAGGGTTAACTGAGTTTAATGTCGATACGGGTGCAGGTGCCGATGAAGTGAAACTTGGTGCAGACTATAAAAATTCGGAAGTGAATGTTGGTGAAGGGCATGATGTTGTTACTGGCGGTGAAGGTGAAGATATCGTTTATGGCGGTGCTGGTAATGATAACCTCAGTGGTGGCGAGGGCGATGACATCTTATATGGCGGTGATGCGGCCTTTAGTGTTGAGCGTAACCGAGGTAGTGACACGATCGAGGTAGGTGATATCCCTGATGATGTTGAAATCTCTGCCGTTGGTGGTGATTTAAGTGCAGACTCACATGGTTTTGGTGTTGATGATGGTGAGAAAGACCATATTCATCAGGGATTGAGCCAGGAGATGGCTTATGATCCATTAACTGGAGTCAGTGAAGGGTTGGTCTTTGATTTTGGTCATAATGTGATAGAGGCTGAAATAGAATTTAATCACTTTAAGTCAAATGGTAAAGAGTCTGAGCAAGGCCAATATCGCCTGATTGATAGTGATGGAAATGAGAGTGTGTGGGTGACTTTCACTGCGGCTGATCTTGATAATAATGACGGTGAACTTGTGATTTCAAGTGATGAAGGTTTTGCAGGGATAGAGTTTCGGGCGACGGGTTATGAGTCAGACCCCAAAGGTTGGGAAAACGAGCATCACAATACAGGTAAAGCTTATGATTCCTCAGATTACCTTATAGAAAGCATCAGCTATAGCTATGATGATGTGATTTACCACGAGGAAGGGGGTAATGATGTGTTGTTGGGTGGTCTAGGCAACGACATTCTTTATGGCGGCGGCGGTGATGACACCCTCGATGGAGGTGCTGGGATTGATGAGGTCTATGCAGGTAGTGGCGATGATGCGGCGACTTTTGTGGTGGGTCAATCTGATGGTATTGACCAATATCATGGTGGCACAGGAGATGATACTTTCCGGGTAGAGCTTACCGGTGAGCAGTTAGAAAACAGTGATATTGTCGCAGATTTACGTGAGCTTAATGATTTTATTCAAGAAAATTCAAATGAAAACAGTGACAATGGCCCTATAGAAACCTTTGAGCATCTAGGGGTTCAGGTGGGAGATTTTGAAAAACTGGATATCGTTGTTGATGGTCAATCGACTGATATTGGTGATATTCAAATTGAAAATCAATGGACGAATGATGATTTTGATCGTAGTCAGCATAGCCGACCTGCACATTTTCAAGTAGGTGATCCAGAACACAGTCCTGAAGGAGACGATGCCTTGCATAGCCATCGGCATACGGATTCTACCAAAGACTTTGATCATGAGTGGGATACGAAAGCGCATCACTATCGAGGTCTTGAAGGTGAAGAAGATGCCCGTGATGTGTTAACGGGTTCTGAGGCGAATGATGCCTATACCTTGGACTGGGGTGGTCGTGAGGAGCTGTCGTCTATAGAAGAATTTAATACTGGTGCAGGTGATGATATCGTTGATTTAGCCAGCTATCGCTACGAATATGGTGATACGGTGATGAATCTCGGCGATGGTAAAGACGTAGGTTGGGGGAACCTGGGGGATGACCAGATTTTTGGCGGTGCCGGGAATGATTGGTTGGCGGGTAACTCGGGTGATGATTTATTGCAAGGCGGCTTAGGGGATGATCGCATTGAAGGCAATGCTGGAGATGATGAGATTCATGTTGGCCAAGGTGATGATATTGCCATGGGCCATACGGGTAATGATTTATTTGTCTTTAACCTGGATGAGGGTGATTTAGGTCAGAACTGGATTTCTGGGGGTGAGGGCACGGATACTCTGCAAGTGTCAGGTTCTGAAGGCCAGAACTGGGTGCTGCATGTTGAAGGTGATGGTGAAGAACATACCATTCAAGGCATGGCTGGAGATGCTGGGCAGTATGGTGAAGAACACTTATCTTATTCTGGCAGCTTGGTGTTTGATAACGGTCAGTCTAAGGTTCAGTTCACTGATATCGAGAAAATAGAGTGGTTCTAAAGACTCTTTTGTTCGTTTTCTAGACACCAGGCAATATAGACAATATTGATGTTGCTATTCACGCAGTGGAGGTATTTGTTGTTATTGAAGTTCAGCGCGGTCATGCTTGTTTTTATCGCATTGACCTGTTGCTTGGCAATTTGGTTATCTTGCTTATTAATTGACCAGGCCATGATAAACATCATCATGAAAATCCAGAGTGCTCCAATGATCAGCGTCTTATGAAAGTCATTGAGCTTAATTTTTTTTATTTTTGATCGTTTTCCCATGTTTATTTCACTTTGAGTTCAAGATGTGTTTATTAAGATGCACTAAAGAACATCGCTGTATAAGTAATCAGAGCGCCGATGCAAAATAACATCATCGATTTGGAGCTGACGACGAGAAGGCGCACGTCTTCGATGCGAGGTTTGTGTGACTGAGATGATTTGATCAGTTTAGCGGCGTAACGGTTGACTTGAAAATAAAGCCCTGCGACAAAGATGATGGCGAGCACGAAGCTGATGGCTAAACCCGCAGAAAGAAGAACATAGGCCCATGCGAGTAATAAAAGAAGACCGAAACCATAAGCACAGGCTTTTGTGTGGGTGGATAGAGGGTCTTTTTTTGTCATATCTAGTAGAATGGTTAGCAACTTTTGCTTTGTATTGAACATCATATCGCTCGCTTTTCATGACAAATGAGACTGCAGTATATATCACAACCCTATAAACACGCCATATATATTGCTGTGAGTGGATTATTTGGCAAAATTTCAGTGAGTTAATTTGAGTCATCTATTGTTAAGCTTGTGTAAATTTTGTTGTTTTAACATATATTAGCTCCATATGGAAGAGGTGAATCCGAAATAATGAGGTTAACAATGTTTTTAGATAGCGATGAAATGAAAGTTTTTCGTGAGAGGGCCAAACGATTTTTTCAGGCGAAGCCTGATTTGCTAAAAAAGTTAAAACGAGATAATGGTCCATTTTTTAGGACACAAAAAGAAATTGCTCAATTTGATCGGGCTGTTTTTGAAGGATGCACGGCTTCTATTTACACAGGCAAAAAAGACTTGAAAAAAACTAGGTATTGCATAAAAGGCTTGAAATAGCACAAGCCATTTTTTTAAAAATCATGGGTAATCGCCCAGCGCTCATGGTCACGCCAAGCACCGTCAAGGTATAAATAGTTGGGGGAGTAGCCTTCTTTGTGAAAGCCGAGCTTTTGTACGAGCTTAATTGAATGAGTATTTTCAGGGCGAATATTGGCCTCTATGCGGTGAAGCTTGAGTGCGCCAAAAGCATGATGAATTAATAGCTGCAAACCTTGAGTCATATAACCCTGATTAGCAAAAGGTTCGAAGGCATAATAGCCGAGATAGCAACTTTGAAAGCAACCGCGCACAATTTCACTGATATTGAAGACCCCGACAAGATTACTATTGTGCATTAGAAATAGGCTTTCACTGCGATCTGAGTTATTTGCCTTGTCAATGTATTCCAAAAAATCTTCTTCGTTATCAGCAGGAGAAACCCAAGGGTGGTGTAAGGCAGCACTAATTTTGACGGCTTTGATAAATGCTTCACAGTCTTCTGGTGTGGGCTGTTTTAAGGCGAGAGTTTGGAGGCTTTGCATAGCTTTCTACCTTTGATCAAATGGTCAAAAAATTATTAAAGGAAGGGGCAAAGATAATACTCAACTTGGCTAAGATAGGGAAGAGTTAAGTAGTGTAATAGAATAAATAACGTTAATTTTACTCTATGCATCGGTAAAGTACTGGACTATTATAGTGGGGTTTATTTAAGTTTTGAGCTTAACTATAAAAATTGCATTACTGATTAATTGGACGAGTTGAAGTACGAGAATGACTAAAACGATAAAGACAGGCGCGTTAATTGGGTTGGCTTTATTACTCGCTGCATGTGCAGGGCAGCCGACAAATTCTATGACGGCGAACCAGTGTCGTGAGGACTTACAAAAAGCGTATCAAGATCTCGATTATGCCCAAGCGAATAATTTTGAAAGTACGATGAATTATACTCAGGCGATGGCCTTGCTTTCAGCAGCCAAAGTTCAGCAAGAGTTCAATCAGTTTTCAAGCTGTATCGAGAAAGTAAAGCAAGCGCGGAATTATATTACCATGCAGGGGCAATAGATATAAAGCCTGTAAATAATTCAGTCGATGCGAGCCAGGGAGCGCCAAGCGCGGGGTGAGTATTCCGAGGTAGGCTCGGATTTTTAGCAGAGCGGAGTGACGTAGGGCCTTTAGGTCCGGAGTCGGCGGAACGAGTGTCTAAAAATCTATACGAGCCGTAGAGTCATCTGAGAGCGAGATGCGGAGTGTGCCGAATTAAGGCACGGAGCGTCTCGTGACGGGGACGGCCGAGGCATTATAGTCGTCGCGTTTTGCGAGGCGATTTTGCACCATGGAAGTGCAAAATACCTACCGAGGTAGCGACGCTTCCGGTAACTGTTTACCGACAGTACCCTAAGCAGGATAAAGGTGTGGTTTGGACAAATGATCCTTTCAGTTGTGGCTGAGTGGTACGGGCCGCTGCAAGTAAGGCTTTTCTTGGTCAGCTATTTAACATATTTAACCATAATATTATTCAGCTCTTTCTTTCTGATTAATCTAATTTTCTCCCAAATCGCCTGTTGTTCCGATGGACTCAAGAAGGATTTTTTAGAAAAGGCTAAAAAGTAGCTTTTGCTTTTTATTTCTTTTGGGTAAATGACCATTTGATAGGAAGGGTTCTTTCTCAAGAAAGCTTGAGCCAGCGTAGTAATAGTAACTAAGCTTCCTTTTCTTAGCTTATTTAACCGGTTAAAATTTCTTAAATCAGAATAGAATGTTGAATCTACCGTTACACCTGATTTTTTAATATCATCTCCTATTGAGTAGCCGTGTGGCACATACACAGGTTGAGGAAGGTGAGACATATTGCCATTAAAATTAGCACCCGGCAAAAGAACAGCTGAGTAACCTACTTGACTAACTCGCCATTTAGATGGCGATGAGGATTGCGCATCCTCAGGATAATAAAGATAATCCGCCCTTTCAGGTTTATAAGAGGCCGTCATGACTGCATCGGCCATACCGAATTGTGCTTCCTTTAAGCATCTTCGCCACGGCCCGGATTTTATCGTGTACAAATCATAGCCTGATGCTTTTAAAGCCATTGTAACAATATCAACGTGCACTCCTGAAGGCTTATTATCTTTTAAAAATGTAAATGGGTACCAATAACTATTATCCATGCAAATTTTAATCGTCTTTTTTGCATTAACATTTGTGCCTAATACCAATATAGCGATGAGGAGAAAGGCAATTCGTCTGCTTAGCACTTTAGATCAGCTCCAAGATATGTCGAATAAAACAGGTTAGTCTATTAAAGGTATAGACCATCTTTTTCAGTTTATCTGTGATTGTCTGCTGACCTTACAAGGGCGTTGAGTTAAGTGGCGTTACTATGGTGAAACACTGTGCGAATTGTTAGATTAACCGATGGTAGATGATAGAAAGCTTAAATGTCGATGTGACGGTGCTGGCAGGTTTAGCTCTTCTTAAAAATTTATCCAATGAACTCAACAGGAGTAAAGCTTACCTTACTTTTCTGCTCAGGCTTAATATTTTGTTTAATACGAAAAACGGCGGGATATTTCCCGCTTTCTCTGTTTTTCCTTAAGCATTTTGTTGGGATTTATTTGCTAAAAAGATAAATTGAGCTGTTTGGCTGCATTTGCTAGGTAATTTTTTTCCAATAAAGTCGACCAGCCTTGCACATTGAGGGGGCCGTTCTTTCTGATTTTCTGGGCAATAACTCTTCTTGAAAGTATATTATTAAAGCTTGAGAACTTTTTGAGGGGGTATCTGAAGCATTTTTAATCCATTGAACTCTGCTCAGCCTTAATTGCTCATAACACAGGAGCGCATCTTCTAATTGAGGCTTTGCCTGTAGTGACCAGGCGAGAGTTAAGGCATCTTCAATCGCGCTCGCATAGCCTTGTTGTAATTGTGGGGAGCATGCGGCGGCGGCATCACCGATAAATACGGTGGATTTGTGATCTGTCATGATCGGTTCACTGACAGAAACTAAGCGACTGGCGATTATTTTTTCAGTCGGTGTTGAGTCTATCGCCTCTTGTAACTCAGGGGCGAACTTAGCAAAGAAACGCACCAAACTCGCTTTATCAACGTCGGTGCTGTAGTTATCTTTTTCTTGCACGCGCTGTAAATATACATAAGATTGATTGCCTGAGGTTGGGTAAAGTAACCCAAGGCCACCGTTGGGGGATAATAGGTAGTAGCTGGGGTCTGCTGTTTTTCTACTGGTTAAAAAGCGCCAACAGCTGATGCCTAAATCTTCTCGCAAATCTTGCCCACATATTGCTTGGCGATGTGTGGAATTTACTCCGGACGCATCAATTATTAAGTCAGCCGTAAAGTGACTGTCATCACTTAATTCAATGTGAGTGAGTTTATCTTGCTGCGTGTATTGTTTAATCACGGTGTTAAATTGGATGTGAGGGAGAATATCTTGAGCGAGCAGGTGAATGAGTTCCTCTCTTTGTAGGGCAATAAATTGATAGTCTTTTAATATTGGATGCTCGGCCAGCTTGGTTTCACTGAGAAGTTTGCCGTTGTATTTAAGGTAGCGTATTTTGCTAATAGGGTGGGCTGTTTTTAGTATTTGCTCTTGCATCGATAAATATTTAAATGCATCAACCGCATTGCCCGGCAGAGCAATACTCGCGCCAGTTGCTCTGAGTGATGTTGATTTTTCAATGATCTTAAATTCAGCTTGGGGTAAGTAAGTTTTAAGTGCATGTGCCATTGTGAGACCACCAAGACCCGCGCCAATGATTAATATCTTCATTTGATCACCTTAATGTATACCCTGCTAAAACAAGCGCCTAGATGTGATAACCTAGGCGTCTTTCAATTCAATTCTCGATGTGTAATTTAATGGGTGATGGATTAAAACTTAAGATTTTTTCTTGGTGAAGGGCGCTTTATGGTAGGTTGTCTGATAGGTCGCTTCTGTATCTTTAGCGAGCGTATTTAAGCCTAGCGCTCTATAGGCTTTAATCATAACTTCTAATGCACCTTTAACCGCAGGAGTGCGTGGATACTCTTTAATGACCCCTTGAGCACGTGTCACTGCACCAATGTAGGCTTTTTTCTGTAAGTTGTATAAAGCCACATTGAGCTGGAACTGTGCTAGAGCATTACGCAAGTAAACCATACGACGCTTAGCATCGGTAACATACGGACTTTTTGGGTAGTTATGGATAAAGGTATTAAAGTCCATATAGGCTTGTTTGGCCGTTGTTGTATCATGCTCGCTAATGTCGTAATGGAAGTAGCGCTGTAAGAAACTCGCCCCTTGATCAAAGTTGATCACGCCTTTCATATAATAGGCATAGGGTAAGCCTGGGTTGTTTGGGTAAAGGTTGATAAAGCGATTGGCCTGTAATAGCGCCATATCCGGTTTATCATCTTTGTAATAGGCATAAATCGTATCCAAATCGCCTTGCTGAGCGTAGGGGCCGAATGGATAGTGGGCATCGAGTTCTTGGAACTCTTTGACGGCAAGATCATAGTCTTCTTCTTGCATGTGTTTCGCACCGCGCTGATAGATTTGCTCAGCATTGAGGGTGTTGTAGTTGATTTTAGGGGTGCTGCTGCAGGCACTGAGTAAAAGTGCACCGGCAGAGGCAGTAAATAAGGTCAGTAGCGATTTTTTTGTTAAATAGTTCATTTTACTTTATGTCTATCTATTCACATCTGTTGATGCCTAGTGTACCTTGTTCAGGCAATTTGGTCGATAGGAAGAGTGAGAGTGAAAGAAATCATTGATTTAACAGCGTCTGTAGACGAATCCCATCAAGGTGAACGCATTGATCAGGTGCTTGCCGAGCTCTTTAATGATTACTCACGCTCACGATTACAAGCCTGGCTGAAAGCGGGGCATATTCTTATCGATGGCAAGCCGTGGCGAGCCAAAGACAAGGTTGAAGGTGGGGAAACTGTCACATTACATGTTGAACGTGATATTGAAACCGCTGCTAAGCCTCAGCCAATCGATTTAAGTATCGTCTATCAAGATGATGCATTGATCATTATTAATAAGCCTGCTGGCTTGGTTGTCCACCCTGGAGCGGGGGTGCAAGACAGTACCTTAATGAATGCTTTATTGCATTTAGATCCAAATATTGCCACTGTGCCACGGGCTGGGATTGTTCATCGTTTAGATAAAGATACGACCGGCTTAATGGTCGTTGCGCGTACCTTAGAAGCACATACTAAGTTAGTCGATGCTCTGCAAAAACGTGATATTCGTCGTGAGTATGAGGCGGTGGTGCAGGGAATTTTAACCGGGGGTGGAACGATTGATGAGCCGATTGGCCGTCATCCGGTGCATAGAACCAAAATGAGTGTAGTCAAACCTGGGCAAGGCAAGCCGGCGGTGACTCATTTTAAGGTGTTAACACGTTTTCCCCAGCACACCCATGTCAGGGTGCAGTTAGAGACTGGTCGTACTCACCAGATTCGTGTCCATATGGCTCATCGTCGTCATTCTCTGATTGGTGATGGCACTTATGGAGGGCGTTTGAAAATGCCGGCTGGAGCGAGCGATGAATTAAAGAGTATGATTCGTGGCTTTAAACGCCAAGCTTTGCATGCGTGTGAACTTTCTCTTGAACATCCTGTTAGCGGTGAGCAAATGACGTGGCAAGCACCTTTGCCTGATGATATGGTGCAGTTACTCGCAGCACTTAAACGAGGGTAGTTATTTATAAATATTAAGCAAGGTCTTGCCTGCTTGCTCGATTTTATAAAAGCAGTCAGCATTGCCCCCATGATCGGGGTGGTGTTGGCTGCGCAATTGCCCAAGGCGCTTTTTAATGATAATTGCATCGGCTTGATGGTCCAAGCCTAATACTTGCAAAGCTGCTTCTTTATTATCTCTATAGCGCTCTTGATGTTCATAGCGCTGCCAAAACTGGTTAAGCAAATCGTCTACATCGTTTTTAGATGTGTTTTCAAGGTTATTTAGGTCTAGATAATAATCACGCAAAGGTTCATATACAGCAGGAAGTGTTGTCTTCGGGTTATAATATGGCCATAAGCGAATATTAAGGCAGTGAATTTCTAAATGATAGCACTGATATATTAGTAAATAATCCCTTAGTTTATATAAGCTGTGAAACAATAAAAAATGACGTTGAAATAAGTCTAAGTTATTTTTTTTCATATGGGCCGGTGTTGATTCTATCATCTGCAAATTTTCTAATTGTTTAAGAAGTTCATATTCTTTTATGCCATGAGGGTGAGCTTTTAGAATGTTGAGTAAAGTCGTGAACATAAACTTCCTTTTAATTATACATTTTTAATGCAAAAATTGTGTCAGGCTGATAACTTATAGCTTAGGTATATTTTGGTAAAATTTATGAGATAAATTAAGCATGGCTATTTTTTCCATTAATGCACCGTTTTCAGACAAGGTTCAAGCTGTTTATACAGACCGTCAGGGTGGGTTTAGTGATAATGTTTTTGACTCTATGAATTTAGGTTGTCATGTGGGGGATAATATAACTGCTGTTAAGAAAAATCGTTTTCTATTACAAGAGTGTTTAAATTTACAGCAAGATTTATATTGGCTAGATCAGACCCATTCTAACAATATCGTTAAAGCACAAGCACAAAATGATTTATTAAAGGCAGATGCAAGTTGGACGGACGAGAAAGGTGTGGCTTGCGTGGTGATGACGGCAGATTGCTTGCCTATTTTAGTTGCAGATAAACAAGGTAAAAAATTGCAGCCATTCATGCTGGATGGCGAGGGCTATGTGCTGGTGTGATCGAGAATGCTTTTTCAGAATTAGGTCAAGGTGATTGGCAAGTATGGTTAGGGCCTGCCATTGGTAAAACAGCTTTTGAAGTGGGGCGTGAAGTTAAAGAGGTCTATCAAGCAAAATCACCCAAGCTAGAGCTGTATTTTCAACCTAAAAATAATGGAAAATTTTTAGCTGATATTAACGGTTTGGCAATAGAAATTTTAAATGACTTGGGAGTGACTGATATTTATCAAGAAGGTATTTGCACTCATAATAACCCTAATTTTTATTCTTATCGACGAGATGGACAGACGGGGAGAATGGCCGCTGCGATTGTGATTCAAAGGTGAAATGTTTACGGTCTCAATAAAACCTTACATTTCTTGCCATGTGAAATTTTTTCTTATTTTCTCAGTCAGTGTTTTGATGTTAAACGGTTTAATAACATAATCAGTAACGCCTGCTTTCATTGCAGCATTAATTGATTCTAAAGCCGTTTCACATGTGATCATAATAATAGGGACAGTCGTATTTGTTTTACGTATTTCTTTCAGTACATCGATGCCCTCTATTTTAGGTAGATGCCAATCAAGCAATACAAGGTTAATCTCATGTTGCTCAAAGCGTTCAATGGCGGCTTGACCATCCAAAGCTCTGATGATGTCAACGGTGTGAGTGAAGATATGGCGAACGGCTTCTATTTCTAAAGAGGCTGTAGCATGTGAGTCTTCAACAAGTAAGATTTTCATTGTCTGATGGCCACTCTTTCAATTGCACTATTTTAAGGGAGGGTTGCTATTTAAGTGTACTACCCAATTAGGCAAGCTGTTATAGAAAGTGGTAACGGTTGGCAAGAGTTTTGGTATTTCTTTATATATCAATTTATTAACCATTTTAGCTTAAATATCAACTATACTTTCAATTAAAGCCCGAATGCTAGCTCAGAGTAGCAAGGATAAATGAGTGAAAAAATATCAACATGTTTTGTTTGCTACAGACTTGGATGAGCGTAGCGAGAGTGCAGCAGAGTACGCACGAGATTTTGCTGCGTTGCTTGATGCAAAATTTAGCATGCTTCATATTGTTCAAGTTGTTGCTGCGGCGTATGGTTATGTGGGTGACTATGACTTTGAACAGCAAATTGTTGAAGATGCTCATGCTGAAATGGCAAGACTCGCTGGTAAGCTTGGGGTTGAGAGTGGCAGTTGTCAGGTCGTTAAGGGCTACCCGAAAGAAGATCTTCTTCGTAAAGCAAAGCAAATGGGGGTCGATCTGATCATTTTACACGGGCATCGTCATCATTGGTTAGGTATGTTAGGGTCGACTGCAAATTCAATTGTTAATAAAGCAGAGTGTGATGTTTTAGTGTTATCTGCAGAGAGTAAAAATTAATTATAAATAAAGGAATTAATAATATTAATGTATGAGTTATGTCGTTTAGTGAGAGTATTGACCACATTTTAATTTGGTCACAGAAAGACTATGTGACTAAAGTCACAACCACGTTTAAGCCCTTGGGTTATCGCATTAGCGAAGTGAAGACACAACAACACGCCTTTGAATTATTAAAGGCGGCGACAACGTATATTGTGATTGTGGACACTCGAGTTGCTGAGAATCATGAGATTGACTTTCTAATTGCTGTGCGTAAAGCCTCCCCGCAAAGTATTCGTGTTTTAGTGGCAAGTGATGCTGATATAGATTATTTGCATCAAGCAATTAATGAGGCTGGAATTCATAAGGTGCTTACACCTATGTCTTCTGAGGACCATATTCAGGCAATAATACAATCTTCTGTTATCGAGTGTATGTCGGAGAGAACCTACTTTGATCGGGAAGAATATGAAAATCGGTCTGTTGTGAATGAACGAGCGGCTGAGATTCGCAAAACCTGTTTGTCGATCGCAAAGCATTATGATGAAGCGGGCTTAACAACGAAAAAAATTAAAGAAATTCTTAAAAAATCATGTCCTAAAGATAAATCTCTTGATTTATTTATTAATAATGAAAAATTAAAGCGTATTGCCCTTGCAGCTGCAACATTAGCCGCACGGTTAAAATCATCAACGGCTGAAATAAAATCAGTTTACATCGCAGCTCTATTAATGGATATTGGCAAAGTCAGTTTACTTGATAATTTGCTGGACTGTGCTTATGAGCAACTTTCAGATCAAGAGAAAAAAAGTTATTTAAAGCATGTCGACTATGCGGTTGCTTTATTAGAGCCGATGTATGAACTCAGTGCGGTTAAAGATTTATTGCAGTCTAGTCAGGAATTTATTGACGGTAGTGGTTATCCAGAAGGTCTTAAAAAATGAAGACATTCCACTAGGCTCAAAAATTATTAAAATAGCGTATGATTATGAAAGTTTCCAGCTAGGAAATATTTTGAAAAAACAGCACAGCTCAGCTGAGGCTAAAAGTTATTTAATGGATAATCGAGGAAGTTTATATGAAACTCGTTTAGTCAATGAGTTTTCTGAGATTATGGATGTTTTGCTAGAAAATTATCAATACTTAAATCGTTTACGGGCCTGTGAGTTACAGCGGGGGATGATCCTTGCGAATGACTTATATACCAATAAGGGAGCATTATTACTGACTAAAGATCAGGTTTTAAATAAACCGATGATTGATAAAATTACGGATATGAGTGAAAATTTAGGTGAGCGTTTAATTATTAATATTAAAGGTTCTAAAAAATAACTAAAATTTTTTATTTAAAATATTTAATAATTATTAAAATTCAATTTGTTTTATATGTTTATTAAATTTAAATTAATTTTTTGAGAGAATTTATTGTATTTGTGATGGATGTAAGCAGAGATTCCTACTGTTAATAGAGTCTCTGCTTTTTAAACGATTATATCCTTTTTTAATTTTTAATATCGAAGAATGAAATCGCAATATTCATATCACCCAAACGTTTTGAGATTTCCATGCTCGCTTCGTTTTGAGAGCTGACTTTTTGAGCATTATCTTGAGTAAGCTGTGAAATATCACTGACAGCCTCTTGAATTTCATTAATGCCCACGGCCTGTTGATTACCACTTGTTGCAAGTTCTTGGACAAGTTGGGTAATACTTTGAACAGACTCTGTGATTTCCTCTAGTGCTTCGCTGCTGGAGTTCACCATTTTCTGGCCGTTATTGACGTGAACCATCGCTTCATCGACGAGGTCTTGAATTTCCTTCGCAGAGTTTGAGCTACGCTCTGACAAGGTTCTAACCTCACTCGCGACCACCGCAAATCCACGGCCTTGCTCTCCAGCCCGAGCGGCTTCTACCGCAGCATTGAGCGCGAGTAAATTAGTTTGAAAAGCAATATCATTAATAACCGCAGTAATTTCTTGGACTTTTTGACTACTTTGATTAATTTCATCCATTGCGGCGACAGTGCGTTTGGCAAGCTCATTTCCTGTGCTGGCCTTATTATTCGCTTGATCACTAAGGCTAGCTGCTTCTGAAAGCTTGCCTGCGTTTTCTTTAACAGCACCATTAATGTTTTCTAGGCTGATGCGTATTTCTTCAAGCGTGGATGCTTGGTTTTGTGCGCTTTTATTGAGTTCAGCATTATTCTTAGCAAGGTCTTGTGCTTTTGAGGTGACTATTCCTGAATCATCTTTGATACCAGTGACGGTTTCTTGTAATTGAGATATTGTTGTATTAGCCGATTCTTTGAGGCGTTTGAATTCACCATTATAGTCTTTTTCGATGGTTTCATTGAGCTTGCCCTTAGCTAATGCGGCAAGTACTCTATTAGCATCATTGCTGATGCCTTTTGTTGTTGATATGATCTGGTTAATACCATTAGCAAGCATCAAATAAAAATCTGATTTTCCTGATGTATCAATCTGGGCATCTAGATTTCCTTCGGAAACTGCTTTTATGGTCTCTTTAATTTCTACCTGTGCAGCACGTTGTGCAGAAATATCATTCCACTCTGCAATCGTTCCTATACGGTTATTTTGATCATCGAGAATAGGAGTGATCGTTAAATCAATATAGGTATTATTAAACTGCAGCTCGGCCTTATGGGGTTGAGTGAGGCTATCAAGAATGTTGCGTTGATTAGCAGAGTCAGGGGAGAAGCGATCTAAAGTGCTTCCTAAAACCTCATTTGGGTTGAAGTTATTGATTACTGTATTTATGTCATCAGATGCATTAGAAAATAAATTATTTAATGATTTATTTATATAAA